>PWWF01000135.1 GCA_003561595.1 Paracoccaceae bacterium
CTGGTGACGGCCATCGCCTTTGGCGGGCTCAGCCTGTGGGGGGATACCACGCAGCGTGGCCTGTCGGGCATGGGCACCTTCCTGATCATGGGTGTGATCGGCCTGATCGTGGCGATGATCGTCAACCTGTTCCTGCAAAGCCCGGCGATGATGTTCGCAATCTCGTCCATCGGTGTGCTGATCTTTGCCGGTCTGACTGCTTTCTACACCCAGCAGATCAAGAGCGATTATGTCGCCCATGCGGCTGCTGGCGATCAGGAGTTTCTGGACAAGGCCGCTGTGGACGGGGCGCTGTCGCTCTATATCAGCTTCCTGAACATGTTCCAGTTCCTGCTGATGTTCCTCGGCCAGCAGGAATAACGCGGGCCGGAAAAGCGTTTCATGCAAGGGGCGTGCCACAGGCGCGCCCCTTTGCTTTTGGGCCAGGGACCCTGCCGCCCGGACGCCCCGGCACGGGCTACCATAAATCGAATTGGTTTCGGCCCTTGCAGCCCGTCAGGCGCAGCACTAAGATTCTGGCAAGCAATTGAGGTTATCACCGGACCATCCCGATGGTCCCGACAAAAGGCAGGCCCATGAACGACCCGATCGAGACCTATAACAATCTTGTCCCCATGGTGGTGGAACAGACCAGCCGCGGCGAACGCGCCTATGACATCTTCTCGCGCCTGCTGAAGGAACGGATCATCTTCGTCAACGGGCCGGTACATGACGGCATGTCCAGCCTGATCGTGGCCCAGCTTCTGCATCTGGAGGCGGAGAATCCCTCCAAGGAAATCAGCATGTATATCAACTCGCCCGGCGGCGTGGTGACAGCGGGCATGTCGATCTATGACACGATGCAGTATATCAAACCCGCTGTCTCGACGCTGGTCTGCGGGCTGGCGGCCTCGATGGGGTCGGTCATCTCGATCGGCGGGGCCAAGGGGATGCGCTTTGCACTGCCGCATTCCGAATTCCTGGTGCACCAGCCCTCGGGCGGGGCGCGCGGCACGGCGTCGGATATCCTGATCTCGGCCAAGTCCATCGAGGCGACGCGCGAGCGGCTTTACAAGCTCTACATGCATCACACCGGCCATGATTATGAAAAGATCCAGCGCGCGCTGGACCGCGACACCTGGATGACCCCCGAAGACGCCAAGGAATGGGGCCATATCGATGAAATTGTCACGTCGCGCGCAGAAATTCCCACCCCGTGACAAAGCTGGGGCAATATGGGCGCAGGGATGCAGTTTGGCATTGTCCCTGTCGCCCGACTCCCCTACCCTGTCACCAAGAAGGTGGAAATCGCCACACGAGGGACGCGCCCTATCGCAGCAATGACCACAGAGGTTAGAGATGGCCAAATCCGATTCCGACAGCAAGAACACGCTTTACTGTTCCTTCTGTGGCAAATCGCAGCACGAAGTCCGCAAGCTGATCGCGGGGCCGACAGTTTTCATCTGCGATGAATGCGTTGAATTGTGCATGGACATCATCCGCGAGGAAACGAAATCCGGCGGGCTGAAATCCAGCGAAGGGGTGCCGACCCCGCGCGATATCTGCCAGGTGCTGGATGATTACGTGATTGGCCAGCAACAGGCCAAACGCGTGCTGTCTGTCGCGGTGCACAACCATTACAAGCGGCTCGATCATTCCGGCAAGTCGGGCGAGGTCGAGCTGTCGAAATCCAACATCCTGCTGATCGGCCCCACCGGCTGCGGCAAGACACTGCTGGCGCAGACACTGGCGCGCATCCTGGATGTGCCCTTTACCATGGCCGATGCTACCACGCTCACTGAGGCCGGCTATGTGGGCGAGGATGTCGAAAACATCATCCTGAAATTGCTGCAGGCATCGGAATACAATGTCGAACGCGCGCAGCGCGGCATCGTCTATATTGACGAGGTCGACAAGATCACGCGCAAATCCGACAACCCCTCGATCACGCGCGATGTATCGGGCGAAGGGGTGCAGCAGGCGCTTCTGAAACTGATGGAAGGGACCGTGGCCGCCGTGCCGCCCCAAGGCGGGCGCAAGCATCCGCAGCAGGAATTCCTGCAGGTGGACACGACCAATATCCTGTTCATCTGCGGCGGCGCGTTTGCCGGGCTTGACCGGATCATCAACCAGCGCGGCAAGGGCTCGGCCATCGGCTTTGGCGCGGATGTCAAGGATGACAGCATCAAGACCATCGGCGAAACGCTGACAACGCTGGAGCCTGAGGATCTGCTGAAATTCGGCCTGATCCCGGAATTCGTAGGCCGTCTGCCTGTGGTCGCCACGCTGATGGATCTGGATGAGGATGCGCTGATCACCATTCTGACCGAGCCCAAGAACGCGCTGGTCAAGCAGTATCAGAAGCTCTTCGATATCGAGGGCGTGCATCTGACCTTCACGGATGAGGCGTTGCGCGCCATCGCCAAACGCGCCATCGCGCGCAAGACCGGCGCGCGCGGGTTGCGCTCGATCATGGAAGATATCCTGCTCGACACGATGTTCGATCTGCCGGGGCTGGAGAATGTGTCGGAAGTGGTCGTGAACGAAGAAGCCGCGACCTCGGACGCGAAACCGCTGATCATCTATGCCGATGCCAAGAAAAGCGCGGCGACCGCAGGCTGACTGTGCCGCCGGGCCACAAGGCCCGGCCCGGCATCAGGCATCGCCGAACGGCTGACCCGGAATCTGATGGCCGAACAGCCGGGCGTTGTCTGGCTGGAAGCGGTCGGGATCTGGCGTATCGGAAAATTCAGCACCTGAAAGCCCCTTCCGGCGTGGTGCCAACCGCAATGTGGGTGGGGGGCGCTGCCCCCCGGGATATTTGGGACAAAGATGAAAGAGAGCCCTTATTCGGCAGCGACGGGTCTGTGATCCACCAGCGCGACAATATCCATCATGATGCGGTTAAGCTGGAAATCCTTGGGCGTATAGACCTGCGCCACGCCCATCGCGCGCAGTCGCGCGGCATCCACTTCGGGGATGATCCCGCCGACGATCACCGGCACATCGCCCAGCCCCTCATCGCGCATCAGGCGCATCAGTTCTTCCATCAGCGGCATATGGCTGCCTGACAGGATCGACAGGCCCACGACATGCGCCCCTTCTTCGCGCACGGCGGCGACAATCTCGGCGGGCGTCAGGCGAATCCCTTCATAGGCGATATCCATGCCGCAATCGCGGGCGCGGGCAGCGATCTGTTCAGCGCCGTTGGAATGCCCGTCAAGCCCCGGTTTGCCAACCACGAATTTCAGCCGGCGGCCCAGTTTCGTGCTGACAGCATCCACCGCCGCGCGCAGATCGTCCAGCCCCTCGGTCCGGTTGGAGGGGGCGCGGCTGACGCCCGTGGGGCCGCGATACTGCCCGAAGGCGGCACGCACCGTCTCGCCCCATTCGCCGGTCGTGGCGCCCGCTTTTGCCGCCGCGATCGAGGCGGGCATCACATTGACGCCTGCGCGCGCGGCCTCGCGCAGATCGCCGAGGGCGGCGCGCACGGCCCCCTCGTCCCGCGCGGCGCGCCAGGCGTCCAGCCGCGCGATCTGATCGGCCTCGGCCTCGGGGTCGCAGACCATGATCGTATCCTCGCCGGTGGTGAGCGGTGAGGGTTCGGTCGTGGTGTAGCGGTTCACGCCGACAACGACCGTCTCGCCCGACTCGATCCCGGTGATGCGGTCGGCATTGGCCTCGACCAGCCGTGATTTCATATACTCAATGGCCTTGACCGCGCCGCCCATCGTATCGATGCGCGCCAGTTCCTCGCGCGCGCCTTCCATCAGCGCGGCCACCTTGCGCTCAATGGCGGGGTTCTCATCAAAAAGGTCGTCATATTCCAGCAGGTCGGTCTCGAATGCCAGCACCTGTTGCAGGCGCAGCGACCATTGCTGATCCCAGGGGCGCGGCAGGCCCAGCGCTTCATTCCAGGCGGGCAGTTGCAGCGCGCGGCAGCGGGCCTTTTTGGACAGGGTCACGGCCAGCGCCTCCAGCAATATCCGGTAGACATTGTTTTCGGGCTGCTGTTCGGTCAGGCCGAGGCTGTTGACCTGCACCCCGTAGCGGAAGCGGCGGAATTTGGCGTCCTCGATGCCGTACCTTTCGCGGCAGATCTCATCCCACAGATCCACAAAGGCGCGCATCTTGCACAGCTCGGTGACGAAGCGGATGCCCGCATTCACGAAGAACGAAATCCGCCCCACCATCTGCGGGAAATGTTCTTCCGGCACCTTGCCCTTCAGGTCATCGAGCACCGCGCAGGCCGTGGCCAGCGCAAAGGCCAGTTCCTGTTCGGGCGTGGCCCCGGCCTCTTGCAGGTGGTAGGAACAGACATTCATCGGGTTCCATTTAGGCAGGTATTCGCGCGTATAGGCCGCGACATCGGTGATCATGCGCATCGAGGGCTCTGGCGGGCAGATATAGGTCCCGCGCGAGAGGTATTCCTTGATCAGATCATTCTGCACCGTGCCGCTGAGTTTGGAGATATCCGCCCCCTGTTCCTCGGCCACAGCGATATAGAGCGCGAGCAGCCAGGGCGCGGTCGCGTTGATCGTCATCGAGGTGTTCATCTGTTCAAGCGGGATCTGGTCGAACAGCATCCGCATGTCGCCCAGATGGCAGACCGGCACGCCGACCTTGCCGACCTCGCCCCTGGACAGTTCATGATCGCTGTCATAGCCCGTCTGCGTGGGCAGATCAAAGGCCACGGACAGGCCCGTCTGCCCCTTGGACAAGTTATTGCGATACAGCGCATTCGACGCGCGCGCCGTGGAATGCCCGGCATAGGTGCGAAACAGCCAGGGCTTGTCGCGGGACGGGGTGGCTTGGGCGTCGGTCATCGGGGCCTCCGGCTCTGGAAGGGCGCGCGAGGGGTTCGCGCAACATTGTTGCGCCGGACACTGCGCAAGGCGCAATTTAATGTCAAGGGTAAATCGCTGCATTGCAGCACCAACACTGTCAACGCGCGGCCCGGATCAGGGCGGCGGCCTGATCGGTCAGATGCGACAGGCGCAATGACGCGAATTGGTCCAGCAGGAACGCCGTGTCATTGGCCGGGCGCAGCCAGCGCGGATTGGCCGGGTCATACATGGCCTGCACCCAGGCCAGCACATCGCGGTCGCGCGCCCGGTGATAGGCGCGCCGGTTCCAGTGCTGGCGCAGCGCCACCCCGATACTGTCGAACCAATCCAGCAACGCCTGCGTATCATAGAGGCTTTTCATCGCGTAATCGATGGGGCGGCCCTGGCCATTGGTCAGCACAAGCGCGCCGCGGAAACAGCGCACATAGCTGGTGGTGCTGCAGCGCGGGGCGATCTGGGGCCGGGCCATCTGGCTGCCCTTGCGCCGGCGCAGCACGGCGATGTGCTGGTCGATCCGCCCCAGCAATTGCCGCCCGTGCAGCGCCGAGCCTTCGGCGAAGATCAGCGTTTCGGCCGCCGCATAGGCCCGCATCTGATCGCGCAGCGGCATCGTTTCGGGCGCAAGGATCCGCACCCCCAGCGCGCGCAGGCAGCGGATCAGATAGCCCTCACCCGCATGGGTGCCCTTGGTCTGCGCCAGCCCCGCGCGGCCGACATAAGCCACGCCCTGAGGGGTGACGGGGTCCAGATTCGGGGCGATGCGCGCTTCCAGCAGGTCCAGATAGGCTGTCGGCGTGCGCGGGCCGCGCAGATGCTCGGCCTGGGCAGCGACATGCACTTCACCGAAGCGGATCGGACGGGTGACGACGCGGATATCCGCCGCGGGGATGTTCAGCCAGTCCATCACGGCGCTGAACATGGGTGACGGGGCAGGATCATCGCCAAGCTGCGTGAACAGGATCGGCAGGCCGGGGTGGGCGGTCAGCGCCTGCGGCAGGCGGGGCACGACCTCGGCCACCAGATGGCCGAAATGCGTCTCACATATACCGCCGAAGATGACGGGGGCTGCAACATGCCCGCGCGGCGGGCTGCGCAGGATCGGCGGCGCGCAGACCAGCCGCCCGCGCCGCTGCTGCCGCGCCAGGCGCTGGCGCGCGAAGTCCGGCCAGTGCGCGCCAGGGCGCAGGCGTCCGGCCGCGGGCGCGATGATCATGTCGTGAAAGGTCATGACGGGCGGAAGGGGGGGCGCGGACAAAACGGGGGCTCCGAGAACTTGGAAAGAGCCTAGGCGATGGATGCGCGCGCAGCAAGATCGCCGTATGGAACATAGGATGAACATATGCTTGACATGCCGATCATGTCCGTTACCTCTGCCCGCATGTCTGCTCCAACTCTTGTCTGGTTCAAGCGGGACTTGCGCGTGACCGATCACCCCGCACTGGCTGCGGCGGGGGGACATGTGCTGCCGCTGTATATCATCGAGCCCGAATATTGGCGCCTGCCCGACACATCCGCCCGGCAATGGGCGTTTCTGGCCGAGGCGCTGGACAGCCTGCGCGATGAACTGGCCGCGCTGGGCCAGCCGCTGGTCATCCGGCAGGGCGAGGCGGTGGAAGAACTGGCGCGCGTGACCCGGCGGTATGGCATCACACAGATGATCAGCCATGAGGAAACGGGCAATGCCTGGACCTATGCGCGCGACAGGCGCGTGGCGCAATGGGCGCGCGCCAGCGGGATCGACTGGCAGGAGCTGCCGCAAAGCGCGGTCGTGCGGCCCCTGCCCTCGCGCGATGGCTGGCAGCGGGCGCGCACGGCCTTCATGCGCCAGACGCCTCTGCCCGCGCCGGACGCGCTGGCCCCGGTCTGCACAGATGCACCCACCCATCTGCCCCATGCCCGCGCGCTGGGGCTGGCGCGCGACCCCTGTCCCAACCGCCAGACCGGCAGCCATGCGCAGGCGCGCGCCACGCTGGACAGTTTCCTGACCCGTCGGGCCGAGGGGTATCGCGCGCAGATGTCCTCGCCCCTGACGGGCGAGCGCGCCTGTTCGCGCCTGTCACCCTATCTGGCGCTGGGGATGCTGTCCGTACGCGAGGTCGAACATGCCAGAGGCCGCGCCCGCGCTGCGCGGCCCGACTGGGCCGCGCCGATGAACAGCTTTGCCAAGCGGCTGGCCTGGCGCGATCACTTCATCCAGAAGCTGGAGGATGAGCCGGAGCTGGAACACCGCTGCCTGCACCCCGCGCATGAGGGGCTGAGGGGCAGCGACCCCGCCCGCCTGCAGGCATGGATGGCGGGCGAGACGGGCCTGCCCTTTGTCGATGCCTGCATGCGCTATCTGCGCGCGACCGGCTGGTTGAATTTCCGCATGCGCGCAATGCTGATGTCCGTGGCAAGCTATCACCTGTGGCTGGACTGGCGCGACACGGGCGCGCATCTGGCGCGGCAATTCACCGATTATGAGCCCGGCATTCACTGGAGCCAGTGCCAGATGCAATCGGGCACCACCGGCATCAACACGCTGCGCATCTATAACCCGGTCAAGCAGGGCCATGATCAGGACCCCGACGGCCGGTTCATCCGCGCCTGGGTGCCGGAACTGCGCCACCTGCCGACCGCGCAATTGCACGCCCCCTGGACCGCGCCCGAAGGTGCCGCGCCGCGCTACCCCGCCCCGATTGTCGATCTGGACACCGCCGGACGGCGCGCGCGCGATGTGATGTGGGGGCTGCGCAAGGCCCATGGCTTTCGCGCGGAATCGGCGCGGATTGCGGAAAAGCACGCGTCGCGCGCGCGTAACAGCGACCGCAGCAGCGCGCGCGCAAAACGCGCGGCGCGGCGGAGTGATCCGGCGCAGTTGCGGCTGGATCTGTAGCGCGGGCCGTTACAGGCCCAGACAATGGCGCATGATCGCCTTTTGCGCATGCAGGCGGTTCTCGGCCTCATCAAAGATCACCGATTGCGGGCCGTCCATGACAGCGCTTGTCACCTCTTCCTCGCGATGCGCGGGCAGGCAATGCATGAACAGCGCATTCGGCCCGGCCTTGGCCATCAGCGCGTCATTGACCTGATAGGGGCGCAGCAGGTTGTGGCGGCGTTCGCGGTTGGACTGGCTGTCATGCATGCTGACCCAGGTATCGGCCACGACCAGATCGGCCCCCTCTACCGCGCGCGCGGGGTCGCGGACAATCTCGATATTGGCGCCCTTGTCGCGGGCCAGCGCCACGAATTCGGGCTCCGGGTCCAGCGACTCGGGGCCCGTGAAGGTCAGATCAAAGCCGAACTGCCCGGCAGCATGCAGGAAGGAGGAGCAGACATTGTTGCCATCGCCTGTCCAGACGACCTTTTTGCCCGCAATGGGGCCGCGATGTTCCTCGAATGTCATGACATCGGCCATGATCTGGCAGGGATGGGTGCGATTGGTCAGCCCGTTGATGACCGGGACCGAGGCATGTTCGGCCAGTTCCAGCAGCACCGATTCCTCGAATGTGCGGATCATGATCAGATCGACATAGCGCGACAGCACGCGGGCCGTGTCGGCAATCGTCTCGCCATGGCCAAGCTGCATTTCCGAGCCTGAGAGCACCATGGTCTGCCCGCCCATCTGTCGCACGCCGACATCGAAACTGACCCGCGTGCGGGTCGAGGGTTTCTCGAAGATCAGCGCGACCATATGACCCGCCAGCGGCTGCTCGGCATCGGGGGTGCCCTTGGGCAGACCGGCGCGGGCGGATTTCATGGCGCGGGCATGATCGATCATGGCGCGCAGGTCGGTGGCGTCGGTGGTGTGGATATCAAGGAAATGCGGCATATGTCGGGCCTTTGCGAGAATGCGGGTGCGAGGGCCCTGCCCTCGCGCTCCCGGGATATTTGGACAAAGATGAAATCAGAACGTGCTTGCTGCCTTGTCGAGCCGGGCGAGCGCTTCGGTGATCTCATCGCCGGTGATGGTCAGGGGCGGCAGCAGGCGGATGACATTGTCGGCCGCCGGAACCGTCAGCAGATGCCGGGCCTGCGCGGCGCTGACGATATCGGTATTGAGCTTGCGGCATTTCAGCCCCAGCATCAGGCCCGTGCCGCGCACCAGTTCGAAAACCTCGGGGTGGCTGGCGACCAGCGACTCCAGCCCCTGGCGCATCTGGCCTGCCTTGCGGCTGACATCCTCCAGAAAGCCCGGCGCGGTCATGATCTCGACCACCTTGGACCCCACGGCGCAGGCCAGCGGGTTGCCGCCATAGGTAGAGCCATGGGTGCCCGCGGTCATGCCTGATGCCGCGCGCGCATTGGCCAGCACCGCGCCCAGGGGAAATCCGCCGCCGATGCCCTTGGCGACGAGCATGATATCGGGGGTGATGCCCGCCCATTCATGCGCGAACAGCCGGCCCGTGCGGCCCATGCCGCATTGCACTTCGTCAAGGACCAGAAGCGCGCCGGTCTGATCGCACAGATCGCGCAGGCCCTTGAGACAGGGTTCAGGCAGCGGGCGGATGCCGCCTTCGCCCTGGATGGGTTCGATCACCACGGCGGCGACACTGTCATCAAGCGCGGCATGCAGCGCGTCATGATCGCCCCAGGGCAGGGTCTTGAATCCGGGCATGAGCGGGCCGAAGCCATGGGTCATCTTGTCGGACCCGGCCGCCGCGATGGCCCCCGTTGAACGGCCATGAAACGCCCCCTCGAATGTCAGGATGGTGGGGCGGCTCTCGCCCACATCATGCCAGTATTTGCGCACCATCTTGATGGCAAGCTCGGCGGCTTCGGTCCCGGAATTGGTGAAAAAGGCCGTGTCGGCAAATGTGGCATCGACCAGCGCCTGCGCCAGATTTTCCTGCGCGGGGATCTGATAGAGGTTCGAGACATGCCACAGCGCCTGCGCCTGATCGGCCAGGGTCGCGACCAGTGCCGGATGGGCATGGCCCAGCGCATTGACCCCGATGCCCGAGGTCAGATCGAGGAAACGGGTGCCATCCTCCTCGATCAGCCAGGCCCCCTCGCCGCGCGCGAAACGCAGGGGGGACCGGTTATAGGTGGGCAGAAGCGGCGGAAGGGGCGCGTTCATGGGCAATATCCTGTAGCGGGGATGGCATTGACCTGCCAAAGCGTGGCGGCCAAGTCAATCGCAGGTGATGGGGAAAGGCAAGCGGGTGCGCCCGTGCCGGGCGCGGGGGAACATCACGCCTGTCGGCGTCGCAGTGCAGGGATATGCAGCATCGTGTTCATGAGGGTTTCGCTAGCAGGGCGGCGGGGTTATGTAAACCCTCAATCCCCGATGACGCGCAGCAGCTTGCGTTCCAGCACCTTGAGCACCTGCGCCAGATCATGCCCGCGCTTGAGCACCTGCCCGTCCATCGCGATCACGCAATACATGCCCTGCCGGTTGCGCAGCGCGGGGTGTTTCTCGATCCGGTAGAGCGGATGTTCTGCCGTGCGGCGGAACACGGAGAAGACCGCATGATGGCGCAGGCAGGAGATCCCGTAATCGCGCCATTCACCGGCAGCGACCATGCGGCCATAAAGCGACAGGATGACGCCAAGCTCGCGCCGGTCGAAACTGGTCTGCCCGTCAGGGGCGCGGACGGGGGTTTGCATGTTCATCCGGTAATTCTGGGGCGCGCAGCAGCGAAAATCAAGCATAAGCTTGGCAGACGCTTTTTGCCCTGCAAGAGTCGCGCAGGCGCTTGCACCTGCCCGCCGGTCGCGACATGCTGTGCGCAAATCAGATCCGAAGGATTCAGATATGCGAACACGTGCCGCCGTGGCCCTTGAGGCCGGAAAACCGCTGGAGGTGATGGAGGTGAATCTCGACGGGCCCAAGGCGGGTGAGGTGCTGATCGAGATCAAGGCCACGGGCATCTGCCACACGGATGAATTTACCCGCTCGGGCGCGGACCCAGAGGGGCTGTTTCCCGCCATTCTGGGCCATGAAGGCGCGGGCGTGGTGGTCGAGGTGGGCGAAGGCGTCACCACGCTCAAGCCGGGTGATCATGTGATCCCGCTTTACACGCCCGAATGCCGCGAGTGCTATTCCTGCCGGTCGGGCAAGACCAATCTCTGCACCGCGATCCGGGGCACGCAAGGCCAGGGGCTGATGCCCGACGGGACGACGCGGTTTTCCATGCTCGATGGCACGCCGATCCATCATTATATGGGGTGTTCGACCTTTGCCAATCACACGGTCATGCCCGAGATTGCGCTGGCCAAGGTGCGCGAGGACGCGCCCTTCGACAAGATCTGCTATATCGGCTGCGGGGTGACCACGGGGATCGGCGCGGTGATCAATACCGCAGGGGTGGAGATCGGGTCCACAGCCGCGGTGTTCGGGCTGGGCGGCATCGGGCTGAATGTCATTCAGGGGCTGCGCATGGCAGGCGCGGATGTGATCATCGGGGTGGACCTGAATGACGCCAAGGCCGAGATGGCGCGCAAATTCGGGATGACGCATTTCATCAACCCGTCGAAGGTGGATAGCGTGACCGCCGAGATCGTGAAACTGACCCAGCGCGGGGATGATGCGATCGGGGGCGTGGATTACAGCTTTGATGCCACCGGCAATGTGCAGGTGATGCGCGAGGCGCTGGAATGCAGCCA
>PWWF01000402.1 GCA_003561595.1 Paracoccaceae bacterium
GCCACTGTATCCTCGCGCAGATGGATCTCGGCCTCGCCGCGCAGGATGGGGCGGGCCGCTTCGGTCATGCGCAGCGCGCCATGGCGTTCAGGGTCGGGGCGCACCAGATCGCGCCCCATCATCTGCCGAAACACCGCCTGCCAGCGCGCTTTTGACAGATCACGCCCCACGGCAAAGGTCGGCAAACGGTCATGGCCGCGCTGATTGACCTTGGATGTGGCATTGCCGGTCAGAATGTCGATCAGATGGCCGGTCCCGAAACTCTCGCCCGTCCGCAATATCGCTGAAAGCGCTTTGCGCACCGGCGTCGTGGCATCGAACAGGCGCACAGGGCTCGCGCAGATATCGCAATTGCCGCAGGGCGCGCTGTCCTCGCCGAAATAGCCCAGCAACACCTGACGGCGGCAGCCCACGGCCTCGGCCAGCCCCAGAAGCGCATTCAGGCGGCCGTGATCGGCCTGTTTGCGTTCCATCGGCGCAGCGCTTTCATCGATCTGCGACCGGCGCAGGCGGATATCGTCGGGGCCATACAGCGTCAGCGTATCCGCGGGCGCCCCGTCCCGCCCCGCGCGCCCGATTTCCTGATAATAGGCCTCGATCGATTTGGGCAGATCGGCATGGGCCACCCAGCGGATATCGGGCTTGTCCACCCCCATGCCAAAGGCCACGGTCGCGACCACGATCAGATCATCCTCGCGCTGGAACAGCTCCTCGACCATGCGGCGGGCATGGGCCTCCATCCCGCCGTGATAGGCGCGGGCATTATGCCCCTCGGCCACAAGCGCCTGCGACAGGCTCTCGGTCCGGGCGCGCGTGCCGCAATAGACGATGCCGGACTGCCCTTTCTGCGCGCGCGCATAATCGATGATCTGCGCGCGTGGCCGGTTCTTGACGCGAAAGTTCAGCCGGATATTCGGCCGGTCAAAGCCACGCAAATACACATCCGGCGCAGCACCCGCGAACAGGCGGCGCATGATCTCTTCGCGGGTTTCGGCATCTGCCGTGGCGGTAAAGGCCGCCAATGGCACATCCAGCACGCGCCGCAGATCGCCGATGCGCAGATAATCGGGGCGGAAATCATGGCCCCACTGGCTGACGCAATGGGCCTCATCCACCGCGATCAGGCCGCAGCCCGCGCGGCGCAGCATATCCATCGTCCCGCCCGAGGACAGGCGTTCCGGCGCGATATACAACAGCTTCAGCGCCCCGCGCGACAACCCGTTGAACACGGCATCTGTCTCGGCCTCGGTATTGCCGGATGTCAGCGCCCCCGCCGCAACGCCCACCTCTTGCAGCGCGCGCACCTGATCGCGCATCAGCGCGATCAAGGGCGAGATGACCAGCGTCACCCCCTCGCGGCAGAGCGCCGGCAACTGATAGCACAGCGATTTGCCCCCGCCTGTGGGCATGATCGCCAAGGTGTCGCGCCCGGCGGTGACCGCCTCGACAATCTCGCGCTGGCCGGGGCGGAATTCGGCAAAGCCGAAGACCGCGCTCAGCAGCGCATCGGGCGTGGGCGGGCCGTGCATCGATCAGATGAACATCGCCGCATTGTTTATCAGCACGATCCGCACCGCATAGATCGCGACCAGTGCGACCAGCGGCGCAAGGTCAATCCCGCCCAGATCGGGCAGGAATTGCCGGATGCGCGTATAGACCGGCTCCACCAGCCGGTTCAGACCATCCCAGATCGATGCGACCAGCGGGCTGCTCAGGCTGATGACCTGAAAATTGATCAGCCACGACATGATGATATGGATGATGATGATCCATTGCGCGATGCTCAGGACAAGCAGGATGATCTGGATCAGGGACAGCATCGGGCGCTCCTTGCTCTGTGGCTGGCCAGACCCTAATCGGCGCCAGCGCGAAGGGCAAGCCGCGAGGCTGGACAATCGCCGCGCGATCGTTAACTGGTGCGACGATTGCCCGAACACAAGTCTGCTGCCCATGCTCGTCATCCTCTCGCCTGCCAAGAAACTCGACTGGACTGCGCACCCCGACCCGCGCCCGCTGACCGATCCCGATTTTCAGTCAGATGCCACCTATCTGGCGGGTCAGGCGCGCGATCTTGGCGCGGACGGGCTGAAAAAGCTCATGAAAATCAGCGACAAGCTGGCGGCGCTGAACCTGGAGCGGTTCGAGAATTTCGCCGATACGCCCGCGCCGGAACAGACGCGCCCGGCGATCCATGCCTTTGCGGGCGACACCTATACCGGGCTGTCCGCGTCCACGCTGGACAGGGATGCGCTGGACTGGGCCGAGGGGCATCTGCGCATCCTCTCGGGCCTGTATGGTCTGCTGCGCCCCTTTGACGCAATGCAGCCCTACCGGCTGGAAATGGGCAGCCGGCTGGCGACCGATCACGGCAAGACGCTTTACGCCTATTGGGGCGCGCGACTGGCCAAGGCGCTGGACCGCGCCGCGCAGGATGCGGGCGCCGGTGTCATCGTGAATTGCGCATCGCAGGAATATTTCGGGGCCGTGGCGCAGGACGCGCTGCGCAGCCGCATCATCACGCCCGTGTTCATGGAAACCCGCGACGGCACGGACCCGCGCATCATCAGCTTCTTTGCCAAGAAAGCGCGGGGCGCGATGGCGCGGTTCATCCTTGAACACCGCCTGCGCGACCCCGACAGCCTGCGCGATTTCGACACGGGCGGCTATCGCTACCAGCCCGATCAATCCACCGCCGACCGCCCCGTTTTCTTTCGCGACACCTGATCAGCCGGGGGGCGGGGCATCGCTGCCATCACCGGGCGGCACGGCACCGGGCAGGTGATCGGTCAGCGCCTGCAGAAGCTCTGTCTTGCGCAGGGGTTTGGTCAGCATCGCATTCATGCCAACTTCCATGATGCGTTCGACCTCTTCGCGCAGGGCATGGGCCGTCAGCGCGATGATCGGCACGTCGCGCCCGGCCTCGGTCGCGCGGATGCGGCGTGTCGCCTCGCGCCCGTCCATCCGGGGCATGGAGACATCCATGAAGATGATGTCAGGCACTATCTCGGCGGCCCGCTCGACCGCGCTCTGCCCGTCCTCGACCACATGCACCTCCAGCCCCAGCGGCGCGAGCATGCGGGCAAAGACCATGCGATTGGTCTTGTTATCCTCGGCATAAAGCACCCGCCACGGACGCCCGGCAGCCGGGGTCAGCGGCGGGGTTGGGTCAGCACGCCGGGGTAAGGTTGCGCTGTCGGGGGCAAGGACCTGCACCAGATCGCGCCACAAGAGCGGCTTGGGCAATACTGCGCGCAACTGCCCCCCCTGCAGGGCCGCGCGCGCCTCGGACGTGCAGGAACACAGCATCACGACCGTCAGACCGGGATGGTCCGCATGCAGCGCGGCCAGAATCTCAAGCGCCGCGCGCCCCGGCAGGTCCTGATCGACAATCACCAGATCGGGGCTGGTTTGTGCCACGATCCGCAGCGCCACATCCTTCTGCGTTGCGGTCGCGACGGTCACATCGCAGGCCGTCAGCCTGCGCGACAGGATCTCGCGGCTGATCAGATGGTCACTGACGATCAACGCTGCGCGGACCCCGGGCGCTTCGGGCACAGAGGCTGCGCCGGGCGCATCCGGGTCCGCGCCCAGCACCAGCGACACGCCAAAGCACGACCCGACGCCGGGTTCCGATTCGACCCAGATCTTGCCATCCATCGCGTCCACGATGCGCCGCGTGATCGCCAGCCCCAGCCCCGTGCCCTCATACCGGCGGTTGCTGCTGGCCTCGACCTGGCTGAACTCGGTAAAGATCAGGCCCTGATCCTGCGCCGCGATGCCGATGCCCGTATCCTCGACCGTGATGTTCACCAGATGCCCGCCATCCGCCGCCCCCACGCCCACGGCGCGCACCAGCACATAGCCGCTTTCGGTGAATTTCAGCGCATTGCCCACCAGATTGGTCAGGATCTGACGCACGCGGCCCGCATCGCCCAGCATGCTCTGGGGCAGGAACATGTCATGATCGAGGATCAGCTCGATCCCCTTGGCGCGGGCCGTCGCAGCCAGCAGGGTCAGCACATCATGAATGGTCTTTTCCAGATCGAACGGGGCCGCGTGCAGGTCCATTCGCCCCGCATCCATCTTGGAGAAATCCAGAATGTCATTGATGATCTGCACCAGCGCCTCGCCGCTGGAACAGATCGTCTCGACACAGGCGCGTTGTTCGGCGTCCAGATCGGTTTCGGCCAGCAGTTCCGACATGCCCACTACGCCGTTCATGGGGGTGCGGATCTCATGGCTCATATTCGCGAGGAAGGCCGATTTCGCCTCAGCGGCGGCCTCGGCCTTCTCCTGCGCCGCGATCAGGTCGCGCTGATAGCGCAACGTCTCGGTGATGTTGTGGACCAGTGACACCATATCGCCATTGGCCACCCGCCGGTCCACAAGCCGCACGGATACGCCTGTGCGGAAATGCATCTCGACCGGCTCGACCGCGCCCCCGTCCCACCGCGCCAGCATCCTGCGGCTCCAGTCCTCGGGCGTGCTGCCCTCCAGGTCAACAAGGTCTTCATAGGCGCAGATCTCGACCACGCGGCGGTAGCTGATGCCGGGCTGCACCTCCGGGAAATCACGAAAGGTGCCAAGCCAGGCGCGGTTGGCAAGGACCAGCAGGTTGTCACGGTCAAACACGGCAAACCCATCGCGCAGCGTCTCGACCGCTTCGCGCAGGCGCAGATTGGCCAGATCCGCCGCACCATGCGCGGCCTGCAGATCCTGCGCGACCTGGGTGTTCTCACCCTCCAGCGTTTCGGCATGGCTGCGCACGGCCGAGAGTTCGGCGCGCTGGGCGATGATCTGATCAGACAGGCTGAAGGCATGGGCCTTCAACTGGTCATTGGCGATGCGCAATTCATGGCGCATCTGTTCATACATGCGCTCGGCGCGCAGCCGCGCCCGCCGCTCGCGGGTCAACCTGTCGGAATAGGAATGCGAAATGGTCATGCGCTCGCTGCGGGCCTGTAGAAACCGTCAGAGTATCGGCGCGCTGGCTGAACAAGCCGTTAACGGCACTCAGTCCAGCCGGAAGCGCTTGTCCCGCGATGCCGCCCCGCGCAGCAGATGCAGGCGCGTCGGCGCGACCCCCAGCGCTTGCGCCAATACGCGGCGCGCAGCTTCGGTCGCGCGGCCCTTTTCGGGTGGTGCGCTGACAGCCACACGCAAGCGCCCCTCTGCGTCCAGCAAGATACCGGGGCAACGGGCACGCGGGGTCACGCGAATATCGAGTATGGCGCCGGAACGGGCGCGCGCGCGCAGGTCCATGCCGGGCAGGATAGTGCTTTTCGTCAGGGCTGGAAACGACTAGGTTTTCCCCGAAGCCGAGACAAGAGCCAAACCAATGACCGAAACCCCGCCCGTCATGGAGTTCCTGCTGTCGCGCCGGTCGCGCCCCGCCAAGCTGCTGGCCCCGCCCGTGCCGGACCGCGACCAGCTATTGCCGATCCTGACCGCCGCCGCCCGCGTGCCCGATCATGGCAAGCTGGAGCCGTGGCGCTTTGTGGTGATGGGCCGCACGACCTGCACGGCAATGGCCGAAGCGGTCGAGGCGCGCGGTCTGGAAATCGGCATTGACCCCGACAAGCTGGCCAAGACGGTCCGTGCCTTTGGCGACGCGCATCTGATCGTGGCGGTCATTGCCAGCCCCAAACCCTCTGCCAAGATCCCCGAGATCGAACAGACGCTCTCGGCCGGGGCCGTCTGTCTGGGGCTGGTCAATGCCGCGCTGGCCAGCGGCTGGGGCGCCAACTGGCTGACCGGCTGGCCTGCGATGGACGCAACTGTGCAAGCCCATCTGGGGCTTGGCCCGTCCGAATGGGTCGCGGGGTTCATCCATCTGGGCACGGCCACGGCCACACCCCCCGAACGCCCCCGCCCGGATATAGAGGCCCTGACCACATGGCAGCCGTGATCCGACACGCCTTTTCGCTGGCATTCGCGCAGATGCGAGAGCCGTCCTTTCGCATGCTTGCGGTTCTGGGCGCGGCGCTGTCACTGGTGCTGCTGTTCGTGGTCTTTGCGCTTCTGGTGCAACTGTTCGTCGGCAGTGGCGGGCTGACGATTTCGGGCGATATCCAGATGACCCGGCTGGGTGATTTCTTCTCACCCATTACCATCCTGCTGATGCTCGGGCTGTCGGTGTTTCTGATGATGCCGGTCGCCTCGCTCTTCACGGGGCTGCACCTGAACGCGGTCGCCGACGCGGTCGAGGCGCGGCACTACCCCGACCTGCCGCCAGCTGCCCCGCTGCCCCCGCTCAAGCTCTGGGGCGATTCGGCGCGTTATTTCTTTCCGATCCTGGGCATCAACCTGCTGGGGATCATCGGGCTGTTCCTGCTGGGCGCGCTCTGGGGGTTTGCGTTGTTCTGGTTCCTGAACGGGTGGCTGCTGTCGCGCGAATACCTGACCATGATCGCCGAGCGGCGCGACGACCCCGCCACGATCCACGCCTTTCGCCAGCGCCATCGCGGCCCGTTGCTGATGGCAGGATTCGCGCTGGCCTTTCTGCTGTCGATCCCGGTCCTGAATCTGGTGATGCCGGTGATCGGCGTGGCCGTCTTTACCCATCTTGCGCATACGCTGACCCCCCACCAACTGCATGAGGCCGCCCCATGATCCGCGCCTATATCGATTCCGTCACCCAGATCCGCGACCCGCGCTACCGCAAGCTGTTATGGATCGGGATCATCCTGTCGGTGGTGCTGCTGTTCCTGCTTTACGCCTTTGTGCTGCTGATCGTGCAGTTGCTGATGCCCGGCGCGCTGTTCCTGCCGATCACAGGGCAGGTGGAGGGGCTGTCCTCGCTGTTTTCGCTGGGCTCGATCCTGTATCTGCTGGGGCTGTCGGTGTTTCTGATGGTGCCCGTTGCCTCGGTCTTTACCGGGTTTTACCTTGATGACGTGGCCGACGCGGTCGAGGCAGAGCATTACCGCGACCTTGCCCCCCGCAACCGCACCCCGCTGCTGGAAGCTGTGGGCGACGGTCTGCGCTATTTCGGGCTGCTGGTGGGGGTGAATGTGGTCGGCATGGCCATCTTTGCCGTGTCGAACGGCTGGGGCCTGACGATCCTGTGGGTGGTGAACGGGCTGCTGCTGTCGCGCGAGTTCTTTACCATGATTGCGCGGCGCCGCCACGGACCGGAAGACGCGCGCCGCCTGTTCCGCAATGATTTCTACTGGCTATGGCTGCCCGGTATCTTACTGGCCATCGGGCTCAGCATTCCGGTGGTGAACCTTGCCATGCCACTGGTCGGCGCGGCCGTGTTCACGCATCTCTATCACTGGCTGCACCCGACAGAACAGGACGCGGTGCCAGAGGTCACGGACGACGCGTAAGGCTCTCGATCATCTCATAGGTGATGATTTCGGAAATGATGATCCCGGCAATGACCAGAAAAGCGGGTGTCGCAATATAGGTCACCAGCTTGATCTTGCGCCACATCTGCACATCGGACGGGGCAGACGACGGCGTGCCGGGAACGACCTCGCCCGCCTCGCCCTGTGTTTGCAGGCGGAAGGGCAGGATCAGGAACATCGTCATGAACCAGATGACGAAATACAACGCGATGGCGGACATGATGGACATCAGACCTGCTCCAACTCTACCAGGCAGCCATTGAAATCCTTGGGGTGCAGAAACAGCACCGGCTTGCCATGCGCCCCGATCTTGGGCTCGCCGCTGCCCAGCACACGCGCCCCCTCGGCCATCAGCTTGTCGCGGGCCGCCATGATATCGGCGACCTCATAGCAGATATGGTGTATCCCGCCGGCGGGGTTCTTGTCCAGAAAACCCTGGATCGGGCTGCCTTCGCCCAGCGGATACAACAGCTCGATCTTGGTGTTGGGCAGGGTGATGAACACCACGGTCACCCCGTGATCGGGTTCATCCTGCGGCGCGCCCACATCCGCGCCCAGCGTGTTGCGGTATTGCGCGGCTGCGGCCTCCAGATCAGGCACGGCAATGGCGACATGGTTCAGGCGACCGATCATATGCGCTCTCCATCCAACGGGTCGCGCCGTTATGCGGGCTGTGGCGGCCCAAGACAAGCCCGCCTTGCCGGATCGTGACAGCAGGCCGCAGACGCTTAACCGCATCTTAGTCAATCTGCGGTCTGATGGACCGACTCGGCCCGGAGGATCTGATGAATACCGACCACGCATCCCCATCCGCTGTTCGCTACCCGCCCCTTGGTGCCGTCGCGCGTCCCAGACTGCGCGGTGGCACCCTGCTGCTGGTCGAGGATTCGCGCCTGAGTTGCGAATCGATCCGCCTGATGCTGCGCGGGCTTGGGGGTCGCCTGCGCCGGGCCGAGACATTGCAGACAGCAAAGCGGCATCTCGCACTCTATACCCCCGATGCCGCGCTGATCGATCTGGGCCTGCCCGATGGCTCGGGGCTGGACCTGATCGCGCAGATTGACCGCAAGACCCCGCGCGTGCCCCTTGTTCTGGCGATCTCTGGCCAGCCGGAACTGGAAACGCAGGCGCTGGACGCGGGCGCGGACGGGTTTCTGGCCAAACCCTTTGCCAGCGTGCAAGCCTTTCGCCGCCAGCTTGCCCCGATCTTCCCGCGCTTCGCACAAGAGGGATGCGCCGATCACGCACCGCCCCATGACACGGGCGCACTGCGCGATGACCTGTATCAGGCGCTCGATCTGCTGCTGGGCAACCGCCCGCCGGACCAGCGCGCCTATGCGCTGCAATTCGTCACCACGCTTGCCCGCAACCTGGCGGACACCGGCCTTTTGCAAGCCGTTCAACAGGTGGGGCGCGACGACGATATCGCCAGCCTCGCCATCGCCCTGCGCGACAGGCTGCGCGCGCTGCCGCTGGTCTGACACAGGGCACGGCGCGGCGGGTCCGACCCCAGCCGCGATGCTCGCCATCAGCACGCGCCCGACCTCACGGCAAAGCCCCGATCCCCTGCCCGACCTTGAACCGCGCCGCCCAAGGCCTCATCTTCACCCCATATGCACGGGCCTGCCGCGCAACACCTGCGCCGCAACGCCACCGCCGCGCAAATAGATGCGCGTTGCGAACGGAACGAGAGAGGGGACGGATGACCGACACCCGCAACGACAAAACGCCTGCAGGCGCGATGCAGCACGACATCCCGCCGCGCAAGACCCGCAAAAGCACCATCAAATCCGCGCTGGACGGGGCCGCCCCTTCACATTTCGTGCCCATGCCCGACGGTCTGGTACAGGTGCCCGTCGCGCGCATTCCGCATGACACCCTGATCTACCGGCTGGAAAACGGGCGGCTGATCGCCGAATTGCACGAATACATGCACCGTCATAACGTCAGTTGGGACAAGCTGGAACAAAGCGTTGAAGCACCCGAGACCCAGTCCCTGCTGCACGGCTTGCTGATGCAGCACGCCGCCGATGCGCGCGGGCCGATCTTTCAGGAACTCAAGCGCCAGAAACAGCAGATCGAACCGCTGCTGATCGACCGCAACGGCATTGTCATCAACGGCAACCGCCGTCTGGCCGCGATGCGCACATTGCTGGCCGAGGACGCCGCCGCCTTTGCCGATTTCGCGGACCTGACCGTCGCCGTGCTGCCAAAGGATATCAGCGCCGCCGATATCGATTTCATCGAGGCCGCGCTGCAGATGGCCCCCGAAACCAAGCTGGGCTATGGCTGGGTCAACCGGCGGCTGAAACTGCGCCGCCAGTTGACCACGCTGGAACTGCCGCGCGATTGGGTGCGCAAGGCCTATCAGATCGAGGATGACGCCCAGCTTGATCGCGAAATCGCGGAACTGGCGCTGGTCGAGGAGTATCTGAGCACCCATCTCGGAACGCCAGATCATTACGAGGCGGTTGCCGATGCGGAAGCCCATTTCGCGGCCCTGCAGACGCAGCTTGCAGAACTTGACGCGCCGCTGCGCGATCTGTGGAAAACCATCGGCTTTGCGATGATCGAGGCGCGCGCCAAGCTGGGCCAGGTCCTGCTGACGGGCTTCCCGTTCGAGGCCCCCACGCCCAAACACCTGCCCACCAACGCCCCGCGACGGTTCCTGCAAGAACATCTGGCGCAGGAGCCTGATACCGAAAAGCCCGACGCCCCGCTGGGCGCCTCCGAGGTTCAGGACCTGCAACAATTCTTCAGCCAGACAGGGCTGAAAGACCTCGAACCCTTGCGCGACCTGATGGCGCTGATGACCGACCTGCGCGAGGAACACCGCATCAAGGTCGAACCTGCTGCCATGGTCAAGAGCCTGCGCAACGCCCGCGCCAAGCTCGACAAACTCTCGCCAGAGCGTTTGAGCGACACTCAGCGCAGCGCTCTGCGCAGCGAAATCGGCGCGATTCAGGCGCAGGCAGCCTGGCTGCTGGGCGAGGCCCCGGACCATCGGTTCGAACAGTCCAAGACAACCATGGTCAAGGCTGTCTCGGCCTATCTGAAACGCTGGCGCGCCATGCGTGGGCGCGGTTAACGGCGTCAGCTTTCCGGGGGCAGCACCCGCAGACGCAGGTCGCGCAACTGGTCATTCGTCGGGGCCGATGGCGCACCCAGCAACAGATCCTCGGCGCGCTGGTTCATCGGGAACATGATGACTTGCCGGATATTGGCCTCATCCGCCAAGAGCATCACGATCCGGTCAATGCCCGCCGCGCAGCCGCCATGGGGCGGCGCGCCGAACTTGAACGCCTTGACCATGCCACCAAAGCGCGTGTCCACCTCGGATGCCGGATAGCCCGCGATTTCAAACGCGCGATACATGATCTCGGGCTTGTGGTTGCGGATCGCGCCTGACAGGATCTCATAGCCATTGCAGGCCAGATCATATTGATAGCCCTTGACCGCCAGCGGATCGCCCGAAAGCGCCTCCATCCCCCCTTGCGGCATGGAAAACGGGTTATGGCTGAAATCGATCTTGCCGGTCTCAGCGTCGGCCTCATACATCGGGAAATCGACGATCCAGGCAAAGGCGAAACGATCTGTATCGATCAGCTTCAACTCGCGCCCGATCTCGTCGCGCGCCTTGGCGGCGACGCCCTCGAACTGCGCGGGCTTGCCACCAAGGAAGAAGGCCGCGTCACCCTCGCCAAGGCCGAGTTGCTGGCGGATCGCCTCCGTGCGTTCGGGGCCGATATTCTTGGCGAGAGGGCCAGCGGCTTCTTGATCGCCGAAGTATGCGCCGACAAGTAAGTTCGCCTCCGAAAGACCACCATTCCTGACCAGTTCAATGATCCGGTTAATAATCTTTTGAGATTCTTGCTCGTTTAATCCAGACTGACTTGCAATCAGTGGCCAAGCTCGACCCTTCTCTGCATCCGATACACTCGACCAAGCATTCACGAACTTTTCTGCTGCGTTGGGCGCTTCTATGTCGCCCTCCCAAAATCCGTGAGGCGCTCGTTTTCTCCAAAAAATATACCCCATCCCCGGCAGCCCCTGCGC
>PWWF01000069.1 GCA_003561595.1 Paracoccaceae bacterium
CTGTGGCGAACAAGACGTTGGCCAACCAGTGGTGAGCAGGAGCGTAGCTGGGATTGAGTTCGATGGACTTGCGAAACGCCTCCTCGGCCCGGGAGAGATCCTCGTCTTCCTCCGATAACACGAGCCCGAGCGATGCGTGCGCCTCGGCCAGTTCGGGATCCAGCGTAATGGCCTTCTCTGCTGCTCGACGCGCTTCTTTCAACGCATCCTTCTTCGACGCGTAGCCCCAGTTCACCAACACCACATATGTGTCGGCCAGGCCGGCATAAGCAGCCGCATAGCAGCCGTCGATTTCGATCGCCTGCTCGAACAGTTCGATCGCACGCCTGACCCCGTATTCCGACCGTCTGTTCCAGAAGTGCCGCCCCTGGAGATATAGCATGTACGCTTCCATATCCGGAGCGGTATGGTGACAAGCCCGCGGACGGCCCCGCCCTAGCAGTTCAACCTGCAGTACTTCCGCAACCTGCTGTGCGACCTCGGTTTGCAAGTCGAACACATCTTCCAGATTGCGATCGAAGGCTTCCGACCACAGGTGTTCCTCGGTGCGGGCATCGATCAGCTGAAGCATGATGCGCACCCGCTGGCCGGACTTGCGGACGCTTCCTTCAATCACCGTTCCCACATTGAGTTCATGGCCGATCTCGGCAACGCTCTTGCGGTTGTCCTTGTACTTCATCACGGAGGTCTGTGCTATGACCCGCAGGGAAGGAACACGAGACAGCGTGTAAATAAGCTCTCCGGTCATACCCTCTGCAAAGTAGGCATCCTCCGAGTTCGGGCTGATGTTCGCCAAGGGTAACACCGCAACCCGAGTACGTTCCGCCTCGGCCTTAGGCTGCTCCTCCCACGGTAAGACCACACGGTACACTTCGACTGAACCGGTGACGTTCTTCAGTTCCTGTTCTCCAAGGCTGACGAACGGAACGCGCATGTTGGTGCGCACGTAGCCGTAGACCTGATGCGATACACAAACACCGCCGGGTCGGGCGAGCGGCTCGATACGCGACGCCACGTTCACCCCGTCACCAAATAGATCTCCCTCTCTGTCGAGCACATCGCCCACATGAACGCCGATCCGCACCAGCACCCGCCGATCTTCCGGCAGACCCGCATTGCGCGAATGCAGGGCCTGTTGAATGTCAACGGCACACTGCACCGCGTCCAGCGCGCTGGAGAACTCGACCAAGAAGCCGTCTCCCATCGACTTGACCTCCCGGCCGCGATGGCGGGAAAACTGGGTGCGCAGTACCGACCGGTGCTCCTCCAAGATCTCCAGAGCCAGGTTCTCGTCTCTCTGAGCCATCGCAGTGTAGCCTGCGATGTCAGTGACCATAATCGCTGCTAGCCTTCGCTCCGTTTGAGACATCCGTCGCCACTCCTCCGCCAATTATAGACGCTACGTTACCCAGCAACTCCAGGGACAATATGAGTCTCTCCACTACACGTTCCCCAACGGTACGCCAGCGTTTACAGTTCTTCCTCCAACGCAGTGCGAAGATCGCTCATGAGCTCGCTCATAAGCTCGTGTACAGAGACGATGCGTTGTATACGGTGTGCGTTCTGGCCGCAGAAGACAAGCCCGTTTTCCACATCCCCTCTGTAGGATGTGAGCAAAGCCTTCGCGATGCAGAACCGTGCCTCGGACGCCTTGCACACTGTGAGACAACGGTACGGGCACTGTACCCGCTTGTTCCCCTCTTGCTCCAGTTCGGCCAGGAACTTGTTGCGGATTGCGCGTCCAGGGAGCCCTACCGGACTTTTAATGATGACGATGTCGTCCTCTTTGGCCTCTACATACGCCTGTTTGAACTCTTGGGCCGCGTCGCATTCCCATGTACAGACGAATCGCGTCGCCATCTGCACCCCTGCCGCGCCGCGCTTGAGCAGGCGAGGGATGTCCCGACCATCGAAGATGCCTCCCGCCGGGATGACCGGGATTTTTCTACCAAATCGCTCTTCGTACGGACGCACGGTGTCCAGTAGAGCCGGAAGAAGCTTCTCCAGGGCAAAATCGTCTGAGTGGTCAAGCTCCTCGGGGGAGAAGCCCAGATGCCCTCCCGCAAGGGGGCCTTCCAAGATGAGCGCATCAACCGTTCTCTTGTAGCGTTTTGCCCAAGCACGGAGGATGAGCTCGGCGGCGCGCGGCGAGCTGACTATGGGGACAAGATAGACAGAAGGATCGGGGACCATTTCCGGCAACCTCATAGGCAGTCCAGCGCCGAAGACCACCAGTCGAATTCCTTCTTCGACTGTTGTGCCCACCAGGTCTTCCACATTGCTCAACGCCCCCATGAAGTTCACTGCCAGGAGCCCGTCGGTCATAGAGCGGGCTTTGCGGATCTCTTCCCGCAGCGCCTCCCTAGAGATACGCTCGTACTCTTGCCCTCCCCGTTCCAGATCCCCGAGTCCCACGCTGGAGATGGTGCCTATCCCCCCTTCGTTCGCCACCGCCGCAGCCAGCGAAGCCATGGAGATACGTACACCCATCCCGCCTTGCACTATGGGAACATCAGCTGTCAGTTCCCCGATGCGCAGCTTGGGAACTTCCATTACGTTTCCCCCTCCTGCACGTATCGTTTCACAACCAGGCACGCGTTTCCTCCCCCGAAGCCGAACGACTGACTCATGGCGAGTTCCGGCCTTATCTCCTCCGCTCCATGCGTAACGTAGTCCAGGGGACAGTCCGGATCGGCGTGCTCATAGTTGATTGTCGGAGGCACCCACCCGGTGGCAACGCTGAGTACAGTGGCCGCAAATTCCACTGCGCCGGCAGCGGCGAGGAGGTGCCCAATCATGGATTTAAGAGAACTGATCTTCAGGCTGTATGCACGCTCGCCAAAGACCTTCATCACCGCTGCACTTTCCGTTTTGTCGTTGAGCACAGTGGACGTGCCGTGAGCGTTAATGTACTCAACGCTGCCCGGATCGGCGTCAGCATCGTAGAGCGCTTGCCTCATTACGCGTA
>PWWF01000236.1 GCA_003561595.1 Paracoccaceae bacterium
CTGCACCACCCTCATGTGAATTTGAGGACCACAGCACCAGAGCAAAGCACTCATACAGCTCGTGGCCGACGATACCAGCGTGACGCCCTTGGCTAAGCGACCTGCAACACACAGGGTTGGACTGCGGGAAAAGAAACCACGCATAAGATGGTAATTCACGCCACAGTTCCCATATGTCTCTGTGTGGGCATGGTCAGGACATACGATTTCTTTTGTCACCCCCCTGAAGAAACCGATCCCCCATCCGAGCGCCATCGCGCGGTCGATCCGACGCGAGGAGCGCCCCGAATGACCGACCAAAAGGCCGAACTTCATCCCGTGGCGCCTGCGCGTGGCGACGTCCCTGCCGAACGGCAATGTCTGCGCTGCAAGGCAACCTTCTGGAGCGCGGGGTTTGGTGAGCGGATCTGCAAACGCTGCAAGTCGCAGGCTTCGTGGAAATCGGCCAGTGCGTCCGCATCTGGCAGCGCCCGCCGCTCTTCCAGATAGCGAGGAATGCCGCATGCCGGACCTGAACATCACACACCGCACGGAATACCGCTACGCATCCCGGATTGCGCCGGGGCCGCACCGACTCATGCTGCGCCCGCGCGAAACGCGCGAATTACGGCTGCTGTCGTTCGAGTTGATGGTTCAGCCCGAGCCGATCATCACATGGGCACATGACGTGGCCGGCAATTCTGTCGCGACGGCCAGCTTTTCGGGTCTGACCGATATCCTGACAATCGAAAGCCGCATGACCGTCGATCTGGCCGCAACGGACTGGCCGGTGTTCGACATCGCGGCCTCGGCGCAAACCTACCCGTTCCGCTATTCCGACGAGGACTGGTTCGATCTTGGCGCGCTGGCGCGGCCGCAATACGCAGATGCGATGGGGCGGCTGTCGGACTGGGTCGAAGGCTTCGTCATGGCGCGGCCAACGGACACGCTGTCGCTGCTCAAGGACGTCGCAAATGGCGTGTTCGGCCAGATCAACTACCAGAGCCGAGAGGTCGAGGGCACGCAGGGCCCGCTCGAGACACTGGACCGCGGCTGGGGATCGTGCCGGGACATCGCCGTGCTGTTCGCCGAAGCTGTTCGGACACTGGGTTTCGGCGCGCGGATCGTCTCGGGCTATCTTTATGTCGCCTCCAGCGACATTGTCGGCGGGACCGACGCGGGCTCCACCCATGCCTGGGTCGAGGTCTTCGTGCCGGGCGCCGGCTGGATCGCCTTCGACCCGACGAACCGCTCCGTGGGGTCGGCCAACCTGATCCCAGTCGCCGCTGCCCGTCACATCACGCAGGTCGCGCCCGTATGCGGCAGTTTCCAAGGACGGCCCGATGATCTGCTGGGCATGCATGTGGCCGTGACCGTTACGCCAGCCTGAAGCGGTGTGGTGCGGTTTCTGTTCAACGGGAGCTTCCGCCACACCAGAGCGGTGCGAGGCCGTCACGCCCGCTGCCAGGTCGGCGATTGGCGCAGTCGGGATATGGTCGCGCCCTCTGCAATCCGGCCACCGGTCACCGCATCAGCACCACCGGCACCTTGCAGGTGCGGATCATGGCAGTGGTGGTGGACCCGATGATCAGGCTGCGGATGCGTGAGTGCCCGTAAGCGCCCATGACCAGCATGTCGTAACCGGCGTCCTCTACCAGTTTGCCGATGGTGGTTTCGGGCTGGCCGGGCAGGATGGAGCTTTCCGTGGCAAGCCCCGCGCCCTCCAGCGTGCCGCGGGCCGTGTCCAGCGCGTTCGTCATCTCGGTTGAGGCATTGCCCACAGTGACGACATGGACCGCGAGCCCCTGAAAGACCGGGCTTTGCGCGATATGCGCAATTGCCTTGCGCGCCGATGCGCCGCCGTCAAAGGCAACCAGCACTTTCGCAATGGGCCGGAAGGCGCGCGCCGCGATGAAGACCGGCTTGCGGCTGCTGCGCACGATACGCTCCAGGTTCGAGCCCAGATGCCCTGTGGCGAAATCCGCCGCCTCGCCGCGCTTGCCGATCACGATGACCCGCGCCTCGGCTTCGATCTCTGCCATCGTCTCGACAATATCGCCATGCCGCAGCCTTGTCGTGACATCCGTGACACCGGCCCGCGCGAGGATGGCGCTGGCGTCATCAAGGATCGCGCGGCCGCGTTCCATGGTCAGTTTCGCGCGCTGCTCATCCAGTTGGGCCAGTTCATTCAACAAGGCCGTGCGCGCGCCAAGCGCGATGGCCCCGGAATGATCGCGTGTCTCGGCCCCCTCTCTGCGACCGATCACATGCATCAACTGCACTGGCGCGCCCGTCCGCGCCGCGATCCAGGCAGCGTTTTCGCAGACAGAGGCGGAATAGGTGGACCCGTCCACCAAGGCGATGATCTTTTCACTCATGTCCTGACCCCTTTCCTAATGCCCAGACAGCTTGTCCAGCGCGCCGGGCTTGCCCTGCGTGCCAAGTCTGTCGACAATGGTTTCCGAGGCTTCATTCATGCCCCGGACCTCGACCTCGGCCCCGTCGCGGCGGAATTTCAGCACGGCCATGTCCAGCGCCTGCACGCTCGAGATATCCCAGATATGGGCGCGACTGACATCGATGACCACACGCTCGGGTGCTTCCTTGAAATCGAAGGCTGTCATGAAATCCTCAACCGAGCCATAGAAGAGTTGCCCTTCGACATGGTAGGTTCGGATGCGCCCGTCGGGGCTGATATTGCTGGTCACACGGAACAATTGCGCGATCTTGCCGGCAAAGAAGATGCCGGACAGCAGCACGCCCACCAGAACGCCGATGGCCAGGTTGTGAGTATAGACGACCGTGGCCACCGTCGCGAGCATCACCACTGAGCTGGAGCGCGGATGCGTGCGCAGATTGGCAATCGAGGACCAAGAGAAGGTGCCGATACTGACCATGATCATGATCGCCACCAGCGCGGGCATGGGAATGATGCTGACCAGATCGCCCAGCCCAACCACCATGATCAGCAGGAACACGCCCGCCGCC
>PWWF01000206.1 GCA_003561595.1 Paracoccaceae bacterium
ACATCTACGCCGACTGGCGCGCAGGTGTTGCAATTAAGCGATCACAAAACCTTGAGGTGAAAGGGCCAGTCGCCTGCATACCCGGCTTTACGGGGATGACGCATCTGTCAGCGCTGAATCCCCACCGCAGGCGCAACGAGGGCGGAAATCCGGCCATGACCAATGCCCTGCTGAATGTGCCGGGGCTGCTGGCGCTGGCCGGATAGGCGGGCTCAGACAGGGCTCAGACGGGGCTCAGACGGGGCTCAGACGGGGCGGCCCTGCATCAGGCGCGGCAGATCCCCGCTCAGCCCCGCCGCCTCGCGGATGAAAGCGCGGCGCAGCGCGGGCATCGCGCTGACCGCTCCCATGCCCAGATCGCGCAACCCGCGCAGCATCGGATTGTCGTTGGAAAACAGTCGGTTCACGGCATCGGTCCCCGCCGCCATCATCATCGTGTCAAAGCGCCGCCATTGCTGATAGCGTTCCAGCACCAGTGGGCTCGCGATATCCTCGCCCCGCCGCGCGGCCAGCGTCACCACCTCGGCCAGTGCTGCGACATCGCGCAGGCCCAGATTCAGCCCCTGCCCGGCAATGGGATGGATGCCATGCGCGGCATCACCCACAAGCGCCAGCCGCTCGGCCACGAAACGCTCGGCAATGGTCAGCCGCAGCGGATAGGCATGGCGTGCACCCACCAGTGAAATCTCGCCCAGAAACGCGCCAAAGCGCGGGCGCAATACTTCCAGATAGGCGGCATCATCCATCGCATGGATCGCGGCTGCCGTCTCATGCGCCTCGCTCCATACGATAGAGGACCGGTTGCCCGGCAAGGGCAGGATCGCCAAAGGCCCCGGCGGCATGAAGAACTGATGCGCGCAGCCATGGTGGGGTTTTTCATGTGCGATGGCACAGACCAGCGCCGTCTGCCCGTATTCATGCCCCACGCGCCCGATCCCGGCGCGTGTGGCCGTGGCACTCGCCCGCCCGTCGCACCCGACCAGAACACGCGCCGACAGGCTGCGCTCATCCTCCAGCCGCGCAATCACGCCTGCCGCCTGCACCTCCTGTGCGACGACCCTCGCCCCGGAGATTTGCGTGATCGCAGGCGACGCATCCATCGCCTCCAACAGCGCGCGGCGCAGGAAGCGGTCCTCGATCATATGGCCCATCGGGCCTTCCTCGATCTCGGCATGATCGAAATGCAGGAAAAACGGTGCCGCGCCTTCGCCCGCGCGCCCGTCGCTGGCCTTGATCTGCAGGATCGGCTGCGCCTGTGTGCGCATGCGCTCCCATACGCCAAGCGCGTCCAGCACCCGAACCGATCCCAGCGCCAGCGCATAGGACCGCCCGTCAAAATCGGCACCCAGCCGGGTTTCGCGCGGCAGGGCATCGACAATACCCACCTGCATGCCCCCCTGCGCCAATGCCAGCGCCAGCGCGCCGCCATTCAGCCCGCCACCCACGATCAGAATATCGACATCATGTTCCATGGCCCAGTTATGGCATTGCACGGGTCCCTGTCCATGCGGCATCTGCGACCGGACCCTTTCCAATTCATCTTTGTCCAAATATCCTCGGGGGGTGCGGGGGGCAGACAGCCCCCCGCCCTCTCCATGTCGCACAGCAGCAAAGATACGCCCATGACCCTTGCCTATCTCTCCCGGCCCGCCGCCGAACAGGGCCGCGCCATCGCCGAGGGCACGCTTTGCCCCTTGTCGCTGACAGAGGCGTTTCTGGACGCGATCCGCACCCATCCCGATCATGCCCGCATCTATACCCGCGTGACCGAGGCGCGCGCGCTGGATGAGGCCATGGCCGCGCGCTCGCGCGCCCGCGCCGGGCTGCGGCACGGGCCGCTCGACGGGGTGGCGCTGTCCTGGAAGGATCTGTTCGACACGGCGGGCATCGCGACCGAGGCCGGCAGCGCCCTGCTGGCGGGCCGTGTGCCGGAAACCGATGCCGATGCTGTCGCCGCCATGACCCGCGCAGGCACGATCTGTCTGGGCAAGACGCATATGACCGAATTCGCCTATTCCGGTCTGGGCCTGAACCCGGTGACGGCCACGCCGCCCTGCATCAATGACCCGGCGGCCGTGCCGGGGGGGTCATCCTCGGGCGCGGCGGCTTCGGTCGCCTTCGGGCTGGCGGCGCTGGGGATGGGGTCGGATACGGGCGGGTCCGTGCGCATCCCGGCGGCCTGGAATGATCTGGTCGGTCTGAAAACCACCGCCGGGCGGGTGTCGCTGGGCGGTGTCGTCCCGCTGGCGCCGACATTCGACACGGTCGGCCCGCTGGCCCGCTCGGTCGAGGATTGTGCGCTGGTCCTTGCTGCGCTGGACGGCAGCACCCCCCCCGATCTGCGCGGGGCCAGCCTGTCGGGGCGGCATTTTCTGGTGCTGGAGGGCGCGCCCTTTGACGATATCCGCGACCCGCCCGCCAAGGGGTTCGAGGAGGCGACTGACCGACTGGCTGCCGCCGGGGCGCGGATTACCCGCGCGCGGCTGGACCCGGTCGAGGATGCGCTGGCGCTGTCGGCGATCATCTACACGCCCGAATGCTATGCCCAGTGGCGCGACCTGATCGAGACGCGCCCGGATGATGTGTTCTCCCCCATCCTCGCGCGGTTCCGCGCCGGGCGCGAGCATCTGGCCGCCGATTACATCGCGGCGCGGTCTGAACTGGCGCGCCATCGCACGGCCTATCTGGACCAGACGGCCGGATATGATGCCGTCCTGCTGCCCACCGCGCCCAACATGCCCCCCGATGCCGACCGGCTGATGCGCGACCATGCGTATTTCACCACCGAAAACCTGTTGACCCTGCGCAATACGCGGATCGCCAACATGCTTGGGCTGTGCGCGCTGACCCTGCCGACCACGATCCCGTCGGTCGGGATCAGCCTGATGGCGCCCCCCATGGCAGAGGCCCGCCTGCTGCGCCTGTCCGCCGCCGCCGAGGCTGCGCTGCGCTAGG
>PWWF01000400.1 GCA_003561595.1 Paracoccaceae bacterium
CGGCGCGGCCCATGGTGCCGTCCTCAAGGATCACATCCACCTCGACCGTCGGGTTACCCCGGCTGTCCAGGATTTCGCGGCCGATAATGTCGATGATCGTGCTCATGCTGCTGTCCCCATGGCGATTGCCGTGTCGATCATGCGGTTCGAGAACCCCCATTCATTGTCATACCATGACAGGATGCGACACATGCTGCCCTCCATCACCTTTGTCTGATCAGTATGAAACACCGAGGAATGCGGGTCGTGGTTGAAATCCGACGAGACAAGTTGCGCATCCGTATAGCCCAGAATGCCCTTCATCGCGCCCTCTGCCGCCGCGCGGATCGCATCGTTGATTTCCCCAGCGCTGGTGTCGCGAGCGGCCTCGAATGTAAGGTCCACGACCGAGACATTGGGCGTGGGCACGCGGATCGCCACACCGTCCAGCTTGCCGTTCAGCGCAGGCAGCACCAGCCCCACCGCTTTCGCCGCCCCGGTCGAGGTCGGGATCATGCTGAGCGCCGCTGCCCGCGCGCGGTAGAGATCCTTGTGCATCGTATCCAGAGTCGGCTGATCGCCGGTGTAGCTGTGGATCGTGCTCATGAAACCGCGCTTGATGCCGATTGCATCATGCAGAACCTTCGCCATAGGGGCCAGACAATTGGTGGTGCAGGATGCGTTCGACACGATCAGATCATCGCCGGTCAGCGTGTCATGATTCACGCCGTAAACCACCGTCTTGTCCGCATCGGGGCTGGGGGCCGAGATCAGCACTCGCGAGGCGCCATTGTCCAGATGGGCCTTGCAGGCGTCCTTGCTGGTGAAAATGCCCGTGCAGTCCATCACCACATCAACACCTGCCCAGGGCAGCTTGGCGGGTTCGCGGATGGCCGTGACTTCTATAGGCCCGCGCCCGACATCGAGGCTGTTGCCCGATACCTTGACCTCGGCAGGGAAGCGCCCATGCACGCTGTCATATTGCAGCAGATGGGCATTGGCCTCGACCGGGCCGAGATCATTGATGGCGACAATCTCGATATCGGTGCGACCGGATTCGATGGCGGCGCGCAGGATGTTGCGGCCGATGCGGCCAAAACCGTTGATGGCGACTTTCAGGGTCACTGTGTCATCTCCTTTCAGGATTGAAGCTCTGGAAATTCGTCGACCGAGGCGATGCGCAGGATATTGGTCGTCCCCGAGGCGTTCAGCGGTGTGCCTGCCGTCACGATGATCCGCGCGCCCGCATCGGCCAGCCCTGCGTCAAGGGCGCATTGCAGGGCCTGTCTGACAGCCGTTCTGAACCGGTCAGCGACGGGGACCACCTCGCAGCGCAGCCCCCAGACCAGCGAAAGCTGGCGGGCCGTGGTCTGGTTCGGGGTCAGGGCAAGAATGGGCACTGGCGGGCGTTCACGCGCAGCGCGCAGGGCCGTGGTGCCCGATTGCGTGTAGCAGGCGATGGCTTTGACATCGGTGCTGAGCGCGATCTCGCGCGCGGCTGCCGTGATCGAGTCTGCATCACTTTTGCCGCCATCCTGTCGCGTGGCGCTCATGAGGTGCTGATAGCTCGGGTCGCTTTCGACCTCGCAGGCCACATCATGCATGGTCTGCACGGCCTTGACCGGATAGTCACCCGCCGCCGATTCCGCAGACAGCATGACCGCATCGGCCCCTTCATAGATCGCAGTCGCCACATCCGAGACCTCGGCGCGGGTCGGCACAGGGGCTGTGATCATGCTTTCCATCATCTGGGTCGCCACAACCACAGGCTTGCCCGTACCGCGCGCCAGCTTGATCAGGCGCTTCTGCACAGGCGGGACATTCTGCACAGGCAGTTCCACCCCCAGGTCACCACGCGCCACCATAATGCCATCCGCGCGGTCCAGAATGGCGTCGATACTTTGCAGTGCGGCGGGCTTTTCGATCTTGGCCATGATCTTTGTGCGAGTGCCGATCAGATCGCGGGCCATATCGATATCCTCGGGGCGCTGCACAAAGGACAGCGCAATCCAGTCGACACCCAGCTGACAGGCGAAATCCAGATCGCTGCGGTCCTTCTCGGTCAGCGCCGAGAGCGGCAAGGTCACGCTGGGCACATTCACGCCCTTGCGGTTGGAAATCCGCCCGCCAACCTGCACTGTCGTGTGCGCCGAATTCGGGGTCGCGTCTTGCACTGTCAGCCGGATATTGCCGTCATTGACCAGCAGTTCTGCAGCGGGCTTCAGGGCTGCGAAAATCTCGGGATGCGGGACGCAAACACGGTTGGCATCCCCCGGCCTGGCGTCCAGATCCAGCGTGAACGCCTGTCCTTCCTGCAACATCTCGCCCTCTGGATTGGCAAAGACACCGCAACGCAGTTTCGGGCCTTGCAGATCGGCCAGAATGCAGATCGGGCGCTGCAATTCCGCTTCGATGTCGCGAATATGGGCATAGATCTCGGCTTTGTCGGCCTGTGTGCCGTGGCTCATGTTCAGACGAAATACGTCGGCACCCGCGCGCGCCAGATCACGGATGACCTCGCGCGTGTTCGAACTCGGGCCAAGCGTGGCGATGATCTTGATATGGCGTTTCATGGTATTCCGCATGTTCAGGCAAGGCGCGGCAGCGGCTGCACCCGGCAAGGTTGAAATCTGCTCCGGCGTCAGACGCCCAGAACGGCGCTTACCGCGCGTTTCCAGCGGGCGTAGCGGGCATCGCGCTGGTCATTGCCCATCGCAGCGGTGAATTGCCGCTCGACCGCCCAGCCAGTGGCGAATTCCGCCATCCCCGGCCAGACGCCTGCGCGCATGCCCGCAAGCCACGCCGCCCCCAGCGCGGTGGTTTCCAGGACTTGCGGGCGATCCACCGGCGCGCCGATGATGTCTGACAGGAATTGCATCGCATAATCATTCGCAGCCATCCCGCCATCGACGCGCAAGGACGGCTGTGCCCCTTCGCGCGCCCAGTCGGCCTGCA
>PWWF01000317.1 GCA_003561595.1 Paracoccaceae bacterium
ACAAGGGCTATGGCCATTTCACCACGCGCCAGAACATCCAGTTCAACTGGCCCCGCCTGAACGATGTGCCCGACATGCTCGATGCGCTGGCCGAGGTGGGGATGCGCGCCATCCAGACCTCGGGCAATTGCGTGCGCAACGTAACGGCCGATCACTTCGCAGGTGCCGCCGCGGATGAGGTTGCCGACCCCCGCCCGGTCGCGGAGTTGTTGCGCCAGTGGTCTACCGACCACCCCGAATTTCAGTTCCTGCCGCGCAAGTTCAAGATCGCGATCACCGGCAGCCCCAATGACCGCGCCGTGACGCGTGCGCATGATATCGGGCTGCGCACCGTGCTGCGCGACGGCGCGCGCGGGTTCGAGGTGATCGTGGGGGGCGGTCTGGGCCGCACGCCGGTCATCGGCAAGGTGCTGGCCGACTTCATTCCAGAGGCCGATCTGCTGCCCTATATCGAGGCGATCCTGTCGGTCTATAACAGCTTTGGCCGCCGCGATAACAAATACAAGGCGCGCATCAAGATCATGGTCAACGAACTGGGCCTTGAGGATGTGCGCGCGCGGGTCGAGGCCCGGTTCCGCACGCTGCGCGCAGAATGGCAGGGGGTCGATCAGCACATCCTGAACGATCTGCGCCGCGCCTTCGCGCCCCCGGCCTTTCGTGTCGCGCCGACCGACGTGTTTGACGCTGCCTACCGGCGTGATCCGGGTTTCCGGGCCTTTGCCGACACCAATCTGGCGCCCCATTGGCAGTATGGCTATTCCATCGTGACCATCAGCCTCAAGGCGCATGGCGCCACGCCGGGAGATGCCAGTTCCGAACAGATGCGCCTGATGGCCCATCTGGCCGAATGCTATGGCCATGACGAATTGCGCATCAGCCACGAACAGAACGTGATCCTGCCGCATGTGCACAAATCCGACCTGCCCGCGCTGTATGCCGCGCTGAAAACCGCGCAGCTTGCCACCGCGAATATCGGGCTGGCATCGGATATCATTGCCTGCCCCGGCATGGATTACTGCGCATTGGCCACGGCCCGGTCGATCCCGGTCGCGCAGGATATCGCGCGCGCGGTCGCCGCACGCGAGCATGATATCGGCGGGCTGAAGATCAAGATTTCAGGCTGCATCAATGCCTGTGGCCATCACCATGTCGGCCATATCGGGATTCTGGGCCTCGACCGTGCGGGGGTGGAAAACTACCAGATCACGCTGGGCGGCGATGCGACCGAAACCGCAGCGCTCGGGGAACGGGCCGGCCCCGGTTTCGCCTATGATCAGATCGTCCCGGCCATCGAGCGGGTGCTGGACGCCTATCTGGACCTGCGCCGCAGCCCGGAAGAGGATTTCCTGGCGACATTCCGACGCCTCGGGGCGCAGCCGTTCAAGGATGCGCTCTATCTGAGCAAGGAGAGCGCCCATGCCGTATGATGTGACCCGCCTCAGCACCGCTTTGCTGAAGGATCATGCAGACACCACCCCGCAGGCGTTTCTGGCCGATGCGCTGGACCGGATCGAGAATGTGGCGATGGTGTCCTCCTTCGGCGCGGATTCGGCGGTCCTGTTGCACATGATCGCGCAGATCGACCGGGGGCTGCCGGTGCTGTTCATCGACACGCTGGCGCTGTTTCCCGAAACCGTGCGCTACCAGACGGATCTGGCCGCGCATCTGGGCCTGAGCAACGTGGTAACGCTGTCGCCCGACCGCGAAGAGCTGTTTCTGACCGATCCGGACGGGTTGCTGCACCGCTCTGACACCGAAAGCTGCTGCCAGTTGCGCAAGTCCCGCCCGCTGGAACGCGCGCTGCAGGGCTATGACGGCTGGATCACCGGGCGCAAACGCCATCAGGCCGCGACCCGCGCCGATCTGGACCGGGTGGAGGTTGAAGCGGAAACCGGGCGTATCCGCCTGAACCCGCTGGCCGATTGGGGGCCTGATCGTATCCGCGCCTATCTGGACGCGGCCGACCTGCCGCGCCACCCGCTGGTCGCGCGCGGCTACCCGTCCATCGGCTGCCAGCCCTGCACAACGCGGGTCATCTCTGGCGAGGACGCGCGCTCGGGCCGCTGGCGCGGCAGCGAAAAGACCGAATGCGGCATACATTTCATCGGCAAGGGCATCGCCCGCGCCAGGCAGGAGGATGCAGCATGAGTGTCATTGTCACCGATCACGGGTTCACGCCGGATGACTGGCCCGACAGCCCTGTAAGCGTCGATAGCTTCAATCACGATCCCGCCACGCAGGACGCCACCGCGCTTGACCTGCCGGGCGACACCCCGCCCGAAGAGATCGAGGGCCGGTTCGCGGCGCTGACCCATATCCGCATCGCGATCCCCGGCTTTGGCGACGGGCGCGGCCTGACCCTGGCGCGGCAGTTGCGCCGCATGGGGTTTCAGGGGCGGCTGCGCGCGCAAGGCCCCGTGATCGCCGATCAATACACGATGCTGCGCCGCTCGGGCTTTGACGAAGTCGAGATCCCCGACGCGCTTGCGGCGCGTCAGCCTGAAAACGACTGGCTTTCCCGCGCGGATTGGAAAGCCACCAGCTATCAGGCAATTCTGCAAGGCAAGACAGGGAAACAGGTCGCATGAATATGGCCCTGACCTCAGAGAAGACCAAATCCACCCCGACCCTGCCGGATGCGCAGACCGTCACCTCGGTCCGGCACTATACCGACCGGCTGTTCGCGTTTCGCTGCACGCGTCCGCGCAGCCTGCGCTTCCGGTCGGGCGAGTTCGTGATGATCGGGCTGTTGGGCGAGAACGGCAAACCGCTCTTGCGCGCCTATTCCATCGCCTCGCCCTCCTGGGATGAGGAACTGGAATTCTACTCGATCAAGGTGCCGGACGGCCCGCTGACTTCGCGCCTGCAGCATATCCAGCCCGGCGATCAGATCATTCTGCGGCCCAAGCCGGTGGGCACGCTGGTGCTTGACG
>PWWF01000242.1 GCA_003561595.1 Paracoccaceae bacterium
AGAAAAGCCTCGTGGTCATAGCCGCGCAGGTCAACGATCGGGCCTTGCCCGCCCCAGTCGGCACCGTGGCATCCGGCACAGGCCTGCGCGAGCATATGGCCATCGGCATCGTCACCCAGCGTCGTCAGTGGCCAGCCCACGCATGTCATCGCCAGGGCGGCAGCAAGCAGTTTTTGACGCATCATCAGCGCCCCCATGTGAAACCTTCATCTCATATGTTGATATATCGAGTCGCGCTTCGGGGCAATTCTCAGTTCTGGCGCAGTTTCGGAATATTGTCCTGAAAAATGGCTTAACGAACGATCAATTTTCTGTATTTCAGGTTTTGTGACTGCGTGGTGGAAATGACGTTCCGTCGGCTTCCTGCAATGGTAGCGGCGGTGCATTATCCGCCACAACGCGTTTCGGGCTATGGCTGCCAACGGACATCCGCACGCCCCCCCGGCCCGGCAATCGCGGTGACATAGGGGGGCCTCGTTTCCCACCAGGCCAGGGTCGGACTGTGACGGCAAGCATCAAGATGAAATTGATGTCGGTCACGCGACCTGCCTTTCAAGCATCATCTGACGCGGCCGCGGGCACAGCGACAGGCAGCATGGCGCGCAAGACCCGGTATGCGACCACGGGCAGGATAACCCCAGCCTGACCGGCGCCTGCCTCGATCGTCTCGGGCGCGGCCTCGGCCCCGTTCTCGCCAGATGAGGCAAAGAGCGTCAGTTGCACTGTGTCAAGCGCACACGCCCTTGCAGTTCTGCCCAATGCGCCGCACTGTCACGCGCCGCCACGCGACTATACCGGAGAGTTGTTGGACCATGGATGCTACCCCGCCAAAGACCCGCCCGCCGCGCATCGCCATCATTGGCGAGGCGATGATCGAACTGTCCCCGATTGGTCCGGACAGCGCCCGGATCGGGGTGGCGGGCGATACGTTCAACACGGCCGTCTATCTGTCTCGCCTGCTGCAGGGCACAGGTGCCACTGTGTCCTATGTGACGCTTGTGGGCGATGACCGCCAATCCGACAGGATCGTTGCGGCACTCACTGACGAAGGGATCGACACATCGCTTGCGGCGCGCCTGCCCGGTACGATGCCGGGGCTGTACATGATCGAGCTGGATGCAGAGGGTGAGCGGAGTTTCAGCTACTGGCGCTCGGATTCGGCCGCGCGGCGCCTGTTCGCGACCGGCACGCCATTGCAGCCCGACGCGCTGCAGGATTTCGACATTATTGTGCTGTCTGCCATTTCGCTGGCGATCATCAGCCCCGAGGCGCGCGACCGGTTGCATGACTGGGCGCAGGGGTTTCGCAAGACCGGCGGGCGGATCGCGTTCGACTCGAATTACCGCCCCCGGCTCTGGCCTGATCCCGAAACAGCCCGGTCCGAAGTCGCGCGTTTCTGGGCGATCACGGATATCGCGCTGCCATCGGTTGATGACGAGATGGCGCTGTTCGGCGATGCCGATGCCGATGCCGTGATCGCGCGACTGGCGCAATGGGGCGTGCAGGTGGGGGCGATGAAGCGCGGGGCCGAAGGGCCTGTGGCTCTGGACGGCACGGGGCATGTTCTGGCGGTTGCGCCGGTCGAGAAGGTGGTGGACAGCACGGCGGCGGGCGACAGTTTCAATGCGGGGTTTCTGGCGGCTTGGCTGCGCGGTGGGTCGGTCGGCGACTCGATGGCCGCCGGGCACGCGCTGGCCGCGCGGGTAATCGGCCACAAGGGGGCGATCCTGCCGAAACCGGACTAGGGCATCGCGCTGCGCGCGGGGGGTCAGTCCGGCACGGTGGCGTGCAGTTTGTTCAGCAAGCGGACCAGTTCGCAGGTCTTGAACGGTTTGCCCAGCACGGCGGAGAAACCCTGCTGCATGTATTGCGCAACCTGATCCTGCATCACATTCGCGGTCGCAGCGACAGCCACGGGCGGGGGCGCGCCGATCTCGCGGGCGCGGGCGCGGATGCGGGCCAGCGCATCCACCCCGTTCATCACCGGCATCGAGATATCCAGCAAAAGCAGGTCATAGCGATCGGGCTGCCACATCTCGCAGGCCTCTTGCCCGTTGGTGACGAAATCAGGCTCCACCCCCAGCTTTTTCAGCATCGCCGCAAGGATCCTGGCATTTGTGCGGTTATCCTCGGCCACCAGCACGCGCATCCCGACCAGATTGCCCGCATCCGGGTCGGGGGTCGCGGCCTGTTCCGGCGCGGGTTCGGCCATGACGGGCAGGGTCAGGTCCAGATCGAACCGTGTGCCCTGTCCGGGGCGGCTGTGCACGCGCAGATCGCCCCCCATCAGCCCGACCAGATTCTGCACGATCGCCAGCCCCAGCCCCGAGCCGCCATAGCGCCGCGTCACCGAATTGTCGGCCTGCTCGAACTCGCCGAAGATGCGCCCGATCTGTTCGTCGGACATGCCGATGCCGGTATCTTCCACGCTGAAGCGGCAGCGGCCATCCGACGCCCCCTCGGCCCGGATGGTGATCTGCCCCTCTTCGGTGAACTTGACCGCATTGCCGATCAGATTGCCGAGGATCTGGCCCACGCGGTCCTGATCGCCCAGCCGCGCCACATCCAGCCCCGGCCCCAGGTCCAGCACGACCCGGATGCCGCGCAATTCGGCATTGGCCCCGTAGAGAACCGCCTGCCGCCGCAGCAATTCCGCCGGAACAAAGGGGCGCAGGTTCAGCGTCATCTTGCCCGCCTCGATCCGCGCGAGATCGAGGATGTCATTGATCACCGCCAGCAGCGCATCGCTGGACTCGCGGATCGCCGAGAGCATGGCGCATTGCTCCGCGCTCAGATCGGTCTCGGCCAGCAGTTCGGCCATGCCCAGAATGCCGTTCATGGGCGTGCGGATCTCATGGCTCATATTCGCCAGAAATGCCGATTTCGCGCGATTGGCGGCTTCGGC
>PWWF01000042.1 GCA_003561595.1 Paracoccaceae bacterium
ATGATGTTCACGCCCCGCATTGCCATGTTGCCATAGTCATGTCCCAGCGCGTCGAAATCCCAGAATCCGCCCAGATAGAGGTTCGAGAAATAGCAGGTGTAATACATGCGCGATGGTTCGATCAGCGTCACGTCCAGCGCGCCATTGCTGTCGGTGGCCAGATAGCGCGCGGCGGTCCCGCCGCCCGAGCCGCCGCCGATCACGACCACGCGCGGGCGGGCATTGCCCAGCAGGGCAGGGGCCGACAGGATCGCTGTTGCGGCTGTTGCCGATCCGAGGAACCTGCGTCTGTTCAGTTTCATCATGACTTCACTCCCTTGGGTGCCTTCAAACAGGCATGTACCGCGCCGATCCTCCCAAACCCCGGTGCCCTGTGCGCAGACTGGGCCCGCTGGTCTGATGACGCCGTCCCGCATGGCGCAGCGGATACAGGGCGGCATTGCATGTCATAGCGCGCGGGCAGGGCTGATTGCCAGCGCGCGCTCTCATTCGCGCCGCAGCGCACGGAAATAGGCCGCAAGCGCGGCGATCTCTTCATCATCAAGGCGCTGCGCCACCGATTGCATCACCTGATGCGGGCGCAGTTCCTGTTTGTAGGCATGCATGGCTATGACAAAATCTTCCTCCGGCCAGCCGACAATGCCGGGAATGCCCGCATGATCGCCGCTGCGCTGGTGGCAGGTGGTGCAGGATGAACTGAGGAATTCGCCGTATTCGGCATCGCCCTCGATCTCCAGCACGTCAGCAGGAATCTGCACCTCGGGCGCGAATGCCGTGGGCGCGGCCTCGGGGATGTCCTGGGGCCGATCCGAGAAGGCGCGGATAAAGGCGATCAGATCCGCACGCTCGCCCGCATCCTCCAGCCCCGGATAGCCCATATTGGTGCCCGAGACGAGCGAGCGCGGGTTTGCGATATAGGCGTCCAGACGCTGGAAATCCCAGTGCAGCCCGTCGCGGCCCTGACGCCCCAGCGCTTCGGAGTACCCGTCGAAGTCGTGACTGCCCGCGCGCCGGTCGAAGATCCGATTCAGATGCGGCCCGATACGGTGTTCCGCATCCTCACCGATCTGGTGGCATGCGGCGCATTCATATTGATAAATCTCTGCGCCGGATGCCGGGTCGCCGATGGGAACGGCCTGTCCCAGCGCCGCAGGGGCGCCCAGCAGGCCGGCTATCAGGGCAAGTGCAGAAAGAGGTTGTCGTGTCATCACCTGCCCTCACTCCGAATATGATGTCAGATAGGCGATCAGCGCGGCGCGTTCTTCTTCGCTGCGGACGCCGCGAAACGACATCCGGTTGCGCGGGATCAGACCTGCCGGATCCTCCAGAAACGCATCAAGCATCGCTGCGTCCCAGACCAGCCCCTCTTCGCGGGCCTCTTCAAAGGCCGGGGAATAGCGGAACCCGTCGACCTGCGCGGCCGGTGCGCCGATGATGTCATTCAGCATCGGCCCGGCCCCGTTGCGCGCCCCGTCGCCAAGCTGGTGGCAGGACCGGCATTGCCGCCATGCGGTCTCACCCGCCGCGACCAGTTCGGGATCGAGCGAGGCGAGCTGCACCTCATCAGTGCTCTCATCCTCTGCGGGCTCTGCGGCGGCATCCTCGACACTGTCGTCCTGCGCGTCATCCATGTGCAGCGGGTCGGAGTAGAGGTTGCGGATGACCGGGAAATCCGGGGTCACATCCAGATCGGTGGCGCGGGCGACAATCGTCACCTCGCCCCTGCAATCGCTCATGCAGGGCTCTTGCGTGAAGATCGGAAACTCCACCTCGGCGCGATCGTCGATATAGAAGCCACCCTCATTGGGCAGGCGGATCTCGGTGAAATTGTCCTGATTCAACTCGAAATCATCATCGACCAGCCCGGCCGAGAACAGGATATAGGCGGTGATGGCATAGACCTCATCCACCTCCAGGGTCTGGGCGGCGCCAAAGGGCATGGACCGGTTGATGTAGTCCCACACGGTCGAGAGATAGGGCCAGTAGGATTCGACCGTTTTCAGCGGCCGCACATCCGTCAGCGTGCCCGATCCGCCCACGATGGGGGGCCATGCGCCCGCGCCTTCGGCGAAATCGCCATGGCAGGCGGCGCAATGGTCGATCCACAGATCCTCGCCATCCCAGACATCGCCGTGACCGGGGGGCAGCCCCCGCCCGTCAGGCATGACCGCCACATCCCACGCGGCGATTTCCTCGGGCAGCGCTGCGCGGCCCAGCCCCAGCGCCTCTGCCAGCGGGTCGGCAAGGGCCGGGGCGGCCGCCATAGAGCCCGCAAGGGCCGAGCTTGCCAGGAACTTACCCAATCTCGACATTTTCGGCCTCTCCGTTCTCGTTGACATACCAGGTCTGGATGCCGTTGTTGTGATAGATGGAATTGACGCCGCGGATCTCGCGCAGCTGGTCCTTGGTGGGCTGGACATAGCCAGTCTCATCCACGGCGCGCGATTGCAGATACATCGGCTCGCCGTCCCAGTCGTGATCGACATAGAACCGCGTCAGGGCCTTGTCGCCTGGCTCGCCCGCCAGACGGGCCTCTTGCCAGTTGGCCCCGCCATCAAGCGACACATCCACCCGCGCGATCTTGCCCAGGCCCGACCATGCCAGCCCGGAGATCACCATCTGCCCCGGCCCGTGGCCAATCGGCATTTGTGGCGAGGGCGAGGTGATGACCGATTTCGCGTGCATGGCCCATGTCCATTTGCGCGCGCGCCCGTCGGGCATCAGATCGGTGTATTTGCTGGTTTCCTCGCGGGCTTCCATCGGACCGTCATGCACGCCGATGCGGCGCAGCCATTTGACCCAGAGGTTCCCCTCCCACCCCGGCACGACCAGCCGCGCGGGATAACCATGTTCCATGCGCAGCGCCTCGCCATTGGCGGTAAAGGCGATCATGCAGTC
>PWWF01000186.1 GCA_003561595.1 Paracoccaceae bacterium
CACTGCCGACGTCCACTATCTGAACCCCGAGGATGCCGAGGCACACCAAGTGCTGATCAACATCCAGGGTGGAAGGCGTATCGACGAAGACGGCGCCCGTTCGTTGGACGGAGACGGCTACCACTTCCTCACGGAGGAAGAGATTCGGGAGCGTTTCCGAGACATCCCGGATGCGGTGGACCGAACGTTGGAGATAGCCGACCGGATCGAGTTCGACTTGCAGCTGGGAACAAGATGGCTGCCGAGCTTTCCTGTCCCTGAAGGATATCAAGACGCACAGAGCTACCTGGAGAAGCGCTCCTGGGAGGGGGCCAAGGAGAAGTACGGTACTCCGGTACCTCCTGAGGCACAAGAGCGCTTGGAGTACGAGCTTTCGGTGATTGGACGTAAAGAGCTGGGCGCGTATTTCTTGATCGTGGCCGACTTTGTGGACTACGCGCGCCGCAGCGATATCCCAGTGGGGCCAGGCCGCGGTTCGGCCGCCGGATCCCTGGTCGCCTACGTCCTGGGCATAACCAAGGTCGATCCTCTCGAATACGGGATCCTGTTCGAACGATTCCTCAACCCCGATCGGGTAAGCCTGCCGGATATCGACATCGACTTTTGCATACGAAACCGCGATCAGGTCATCCACTATGCCGCCGAGAAGTACGGGCACGACCATGTTGCCCAGATAGGAACGTTCGATCGATTGGCTTCCCGGTCCGTACTGCGGGACGTATCGCGGGTACTGGGGATTCCCTACGAGCGGGCGGACCGCATAGCCAAGATGGTGCCGTTCGGAATGCCTCTGGAGCGCGCGCTGGAACAGGTGCCTGAACTCAAGGCCGCCAGCAACGAGGATGAGACCACCCGACGGCTGTTTGCCATCGCTCGTAAGCTGGAGGGGCTGCTGCGTAACGCTTCCACCCACGCTGCGGGGGTCGTCATCACACCAGAACCCCTGGAGAAATTCGTACCTTTGCTCAGGCTCACCGACGGGGAATACGTGACCCAGCTTGATATGCATGACCTGGAGGCATTGGGCCTTCTGAAGATGGATTTCTTGGGCCTGAGAAACCTCACCTTGCTGGCCGACGTGCGCAGGCTGGTGGAGGAACGCGAAGGCTCGGCGCCGGAGTTGGAGAACATCCCGTTGGACGACGAGAAAACGTTCCGCCTGGTCCGGGAAGCTGACACCACAGGTGTCTTCCAACTGGAGTCCGCCGGGATCAGGGCCTTGGTGAGGCGGTTGGAGCCTAACGAATTCCGCGATCTGATCGCGATTCTTGCCCTGTATCGCCCCGGGCCGCTGGAGTCAGGGATGGTCGAGGACTACATCGAGCGCAAACACGGTCGGCAGCCTCCGTCCCCTCCCCACCCATTGGTGGGGGACATCCTGGAGGAAACGCACGGGCTCCCCATCTATCAGGACCAGGTTATGCTCATGGCCCAAAAGGTAGCCGGATTCAGCCTGGCGGAGGCTGACAAGCTGCGCAAGGCCATGGGGAAGAAGAAACCCCAGGTCATGGCCCAGATGGAAGCCCGTTTCGTACAAGGCTGCGTAGATAATGGAATTGACCAGGAGGAAGCCAAACAGCTGTTTGGCCACATCGAGAAATTCGCCGGCTATGGCTTCGTCAAGGCACATGCCACCGCTTATGCGTTCGTCACTTACTGGACAGCGTACTTCAAGGCTCACTATCCCACGGAATTCATGGCTGCTCTGCTTTCCAGCATGTTGGGCAACACGGACAAGCTCGCCTCCTACATCGGTGACTGCCGGGAAATGGAGATCGAGGTGCTGCCGCCGGATATAAACGAATCCGACGTCGATTTCACCCCCGTGGAGGAGGGCAAGATACGGTTCGGCCTGGGGGCGATAAAGCACGTGGGCCGCTCGGCCGTGGAGGCGGTCCTGGAAGCCCGTGGAGACGGGTTCACCAGCTTCTTTGACCTCTCCCGGCGGATCGATCCGGAACGCGTGAACCGTGACGCTTTAGAGAGCATGATCAAGGCCGGAGCACTGGATGGACTGGGCTGTTCCCGTAAGGCATTGCTCTCCCAGGTGGAAGAAGCGCTCAGGTTGGCACATATCTCCAGGCGCGATCGCTTGAGCGGGCAGCAATCCTTCTTCGGGGCCGATGAACTCACCCCGGCCCTGCGCATGGAAAGCGAGGAGTTCCCCAAGGCAGAACTCCTGCGTTTCGAACGGGAGCTACTCGGCCTGTATCTCTCGGGCCACCCAGTGGATGAATACGAGCCACAGCTACGCGCGGAGGGAGCGATAGCCCTACAGGATGCCGTCCACCACGAGGGAACCTTCACCACAGCTGGACGGGTGAAGAGCGCCAAGGTAATCTCCACCGCGGACGGGGGGAGGATGGCCTTCGTCACGCTCGAGGATCGCACAGGGGAATTGGAAATCGTGATTCCGCGCAAGATATTCGAGCTGGCACCCACCCGGTTCGTCGACGACTCGCTCGTGAAGATCAAGCTCAGAGTCACTACCCGCAAGGGAAACCGTCGTTTCACTGCGGTGAACGTAGAACCACTGGCTGAAGGGCCGGAGGACTGCGTAACAGAGTGTACGATCATCATCCCCGCTGAAACAGCAGAAAGACAGACGCTGCAACGCCTCGCCGAGGTCCTCGCTGAACACCCCGGCCCCCTTCCGGCTCGGATAAGACTCTGCGAGAACGGCCGCGCGGTAACGGTGCTCGCCGGCCCACGGTACGGTGTACGGCAGTGCAACGACCTCGCGGAGCAACTGGCCACGCTGGGCCCCGGAGTTCGGTTAGACTGGCAATGAAGCTGCCTCCGGCGCTGCGGCTCCTGCTCCCAGGGATACGCGTCAAGCGCTGGATGGCTGTTTCCCTTTTCTCTACAGCACTCATCGTCTTCGGGGCGCTGG
>PWWF01000414.1 GCA_003561595.1 Paracoccaceae bacterium
ATATGAAGGCCAGACACGCCCCCGACCGCGACCTTGACGGGCTTTTCCCCGCCGGGGTGCTTTAGGTTCTTGATCTGCGCCGGTGTCAGTTCCTTGGCTCTTGGTGGCATATTCGCCCGCCCTTCATTCTGCCCTTAGTTACGTTCTGCAACGTAGTTTCATGAAAGGCCATGCGCAAGGGAAATGGCGCACCCACCCATAAATAAAAGGGTTTTTGAAAGGTCGAGCGTTTGCGGTGAAACATGCGGTTCGATTCCGGTACTCGCCTCCAGTCATCCCACAGACATACGAAAAACGCGCGCCGATTGGCGCGCGGTTTCAATGGGTTGCGGTGCGTGCGCCCTCAGTCCCGGCGCAGGCGGATCACCACATCCACGCGCGCCACGCGCGTCCCTTCGGGCGCGTCGGGCAGGCGGGCGATTTCCACCTGCGATGACGGCGCGTCGGTCAGTTCCTGCGTGTCTTCCCAGAAGAAATGGGGATGATCCTCGACACAGGTGTCGAAATAGGATCGCGCGGCATCAACCGTGATCTCATTCATCAGCCCGGCATCGCAAAATGCGCGCAGCGTGTTGTAGACCGTGGCCAGCGAGACGGATTCGCCGCTGGCCTTGGCGGCCATGAACAACCCTTCGGCGGTGGCGTGGCGGTTGCCGCCATCGCCCACCAGCAAGCCCGCCAGCGCAACGCGCTGCCGGGTCGGGCGGACCTTGCCGCGCATCAGCCAATTCTCTCCTGCTTTGGCGCTGGCAGGGGTCAGCGGGGCGAAACTCGTGTCCATGTGCCCAATCTAGTGACATATGCGCGAATTTTCAAATGAAAATCGGTCGCAACTGGGATGCGGGATCAGCCAATAGCGGGTTGGGCGCGGCTTGTCAGCCGACTGACGAGAGTGCTAGAGGGGGTGACGTTCAAGCAGGAGAGTTTCATGACCAGCTACCCGTCCTCTTTCGACAAGGAAGCGCTGTTGGCCTGTGCGCGGGGCGAGCTTTTCGGCCCGGGCAATGCCCAGTTGCCAGAGCCGCCCATGCTGATGATGGACCGGATCACCGATATCTCGGGCGATGGGGGGCTGCATGGCAAGGGGCATGTGGTGGCCGAGTTCGATATCACCCCTGATCTGTGGTTCTTTGCGTGCCACTTTCCCGGCAACCCGATCATGCCGGGCTGTCTGGGGCTGGATGGTCTGTGGCAACTGACCGGGTTCAACCTGGGCTGGCGCGGCTGGCAGGGGCGCGGCTATGCGCTGGGTGTGGGCGAGGTCAAGCTGACGGGCATGGTGCGCCCCGACCGCAAGATGCTGACCTACAAGGTGGATTTCACCAAGGCCGTGCAGACCCGCCGCCTGACCATGGGCGTGGCTGATGGCATTGTCGAGGCGGATGGCGAGGTCATCTATCAGGTCAAGGACATGAAGGTCGCGCTGTCAGAAAGCTGACACGCGCGCCTCTCACACTGTTGCCCGCCTGTCGCGCGCGTTCAGCCAGTTCACGGCCAGCAGGACCAGCAGCACAGCCGCGCCTGCCAGTTCGATCCGGAAATCAGGCCAGAACAGCGCCGCGATGGCGGGCAGCGCGACCACGCGCGACACCGGGTCCATGCGCCCGAACAAGAACCCCTCGATCACGGCCGCAAAGGCCACCAGCCCCAGGATCGCGGTGAACCCTGTCCAGAGCACATGCAGCGGCGGGCCGCCATAGATGATCTCGGGGTTGAACACCATGAAAAGCGGGATCAGATACAGCCCCTTGGCGAATTTCCAAGCCTGAACGGATGTCTCCATCGGTTTGGCGCCCGCCACGGCTGCGCCCGCAAAGCCCGCCAGCGCCACAGGGGGTGTGACATTGCTGTCTTGGCTATACCAGAACACCACCAGATGCGCGATCAGAAGCGGGATGCCGAATTCGTTGTGCAGCGCAGGCCCGACCAGCACGATCAGCACGATATAGCTCGCTGTCACCGGCAGCCCCAGCCCCAGCACAAGCGAAGCCAGCAGCACCAGCCCCAGCGCGATCACGATATTGCCGCCCGAGAGCGAAATCATCATCGACGAGAATTTCAGCCCCAGCCCGGTCAGCCCCACGACACCCACAATGATGCCCGCCACCGCACAGGCGATGGACACCGCAACCGCGTTGCGCGCGCCCAGCTCCAGACTCTCGAAGATCATGCGCAGCCCGCGCATGACCGAGTCCCGCATCCGCGCGCCGGTCAGCGGCCCCTCCGCCACCAATGCCCATAGCCCGCGCAGCCCCGCCACGCCGATCACGGCGAGGATCGCCCAGAACCCCACCCGCATGGGCGAGATGTTGTTCATCAACAGCCAGACCAGCAGGAACAGCGGCAGGATGAACTGCCAGCCTGCCTTGAGGACATTGCGCACCAGTGGCAGCTCTGCCGCGCTCATCCCGCGCATGCCCTGTTTCATCGCGACGATATGGACGAACAGATAGACCGTGCCCAGATACAGGATCGCCGGAAAGATCGAGACAAGCACGATGTCGATATACGGCACCTGCGTGTATTCCGAGATCAGAAAGGCCCCTGCCCCCATCAGGGGTGGCGTGATCTGCCCGCCGGTCGAGGCTGCGGCCTCGATCCCGCCGGCCTGTTTGGGCTTGTAGCCCAGCCGTTTCATCAGCGGGATGGTGAAAGAGCCGGTCGTGACCACATTGGCGATGGCCGAGCCGGAAATCGAGCCCATGCCCGCGCTGGCGATGACAGCCGCTTTCGCAGGCCCGCCCGGTTTGCGCCCTGTCGCGGCAAAGGCCAGATCGATGAAGAACTTGCCCGCGCCGGTCTTTTCCAGAAAGGCGCCGAACAGCACGAACATGAACACGAATGTCGCGGCCACCCCCAGCGGCAGGCCGAAAATCCCCTCCTGCCCCAGAT
>PWWF01000161.1 GCA_003561595.1 Paracoccaceae bacterium
ACCAGCGTGATATGGTTGACGCCGGTGATCATGAGCGCGCGATCAGAACTCCTGCCCCTGCTGCCAGGGCTTGATCAGATTGCCGAAGCGGGTGAAGCGGCCCTCGAAGCTCAGTTCCACAGTGCCGATGGGACCGTGGCGCTGCTTGCCGATGATGACCTCGGCCTTGCCATGCACGGATTCCATCATCTCCTGCCATTTGGCCATGGCGTCGAGATCGTGGTCCGAGGGTTTCTCGCGCTCGCGGTAATATTCCTCGCGGAAGACGAACATGACGACATCGGCATCCTGCTCGATCGAGCCCGATTCGCGCAGGTCCGAGAGTTGCGGGCGCTTGTCCTCGCGGCTTTCGACCTGGCGCGACAGCTGCGACAGGGCGATGACGGGGATGTTCAACTCCTTGGCGATGGCCTTGAGGCCTTGCGTGATTTCCGACACTTCCTGCACGCGGCTGTCCTTGGACAGACCCCGCAGGAGTTGCAGGTAATCGACCATCAGCACATCCAGCCCATGGGTGCGTTTGAGCCGTCTTGCCCGCGCGGCCACCTGCGCGATGGGCAGGGCGGGTGTGTCATCGATATAAAGCGGGCTGGATTCGAGGGATTTCGCAGCCTCGACAAAGCGGCGGAATTCCTCTTCGCTCATGTCGCCGCGGCGGATCTGTTCGCTGGGCACTTCGGCGGCTTCGGACAGGATACGCGCGGCAAGCTGTTCGGCCGACATCTCTAGGCTGAAGAACCCCACCACGCCGCCATTCACCGCGCCCTCTGTCCCGTCGGGGCGGGTGCCGTGCTTGTAGGCCTTGGCAATGTTGAAGGCGACATTCGTGGCCAGCGAGGTCTTGCCCATCGAGGGGCGCCCGGCCAGAATGATCAGGTCCGACGGGTGCAGCCCGCCCAGTTTCTTGTCCAGATCGATCAGCCCGGTCGAAATGCCCGCCAGCCCGCCATCGCGCTGATAGGCGGCATTGGCCATCTTGACCGCATCGGTCACGGCCTTGAGAAAGCTTTGAAACCCGCGCTCGGCCACGCCCTGTTCGGCGAGTTTGTAGAGGCGTTGTTCCGCCTCGACGATCTGTTCGCGCGGCTCTGACGCGACATCCATCTGCGCGGCGCGCGCGGAAATATCCTGTCCCAGGCGGATCAGGTCGCGGCGCACGGCCAGTTCATAGATCATCTGCGCATAATCGCGCGCGGCATAGGCCGAGATGGCGGCGGCGGCGATGCGCACCAGATAGGCGGGGCCGCCCAGTTCCTTCAGCCCCTCGTCATCTTCCATGAAGGCCTTGAGCGTAACCGGAGAGGCCAGCGCATTCTTGTGAATGCGCGTGCTCGCGATCTCGAAAATGCGCTGGTGGACCGGGTCGAAGAAATGCTCGGGCTTCACCAGCGCGGCGATGCGGTCATAGACATCGTTATTGACCAGGATCGCGCCCAGAAGCTGTTGTTCGGCCTCGATGTTATGGGGCAGGCTGTCGATCTGCCCGTCATCCTTGCCCCGGATTGCGGAGATCTCGTTCATCCTTGCCCCCTGTTGCGTTTGTCTGCCTGCCTGCCGGGGTGATACCGGATTCGGGGGGAACAGGCAAATTGTATAAGCCTGTGCATGGCTTGTGGATAACAGGATATGGGGGTGGTTTTGGCACTATGCCACGACATGCTGGGGTGCAAGCGGCAGGCTTGCCCCTGCGCCCCCCTTGGGCTAAGCGGTTGCGCGCAAACGGCGCAAGCCGGATCAACAGAGGGCGCGCGACATGGGCAAGAACAAGGGGCCGCGGCGCCCCCGGGCAGAGACGCCCAAAGGGTTTCGCGATTATTTCGGCAGTGAGGTCAGCGCGCGCAAGGCGATGCTGGACCGGATCGCCGCCGTCTATCATCGCTACGGGTTCGACGCGCTGGAAACCAGCGCTGTTGAAACGGTCGAGGCGCTTGGCAAGTTCCTGCCCGATGTGGACCGCCCCAATGAGGGCGTGTTCGCATGGGAGGAAGAGGGCGACTGGCTGGCGCTGCGCTACGACCTGACTGCGCCGCTGGCGCGGGTGGCCGCGCAGTATCGCAACGATCTGCCCACGCCCTACCGGCGCTATGCGATGGGGCCGGTCTGGCGCAATGAAAAGCCAGGGCCGGGGCGGTTTCGGCAGTTCTATCAATGCGATGCGGATACGGTCGGGGCCGCCAGCGTGGCGGCGGATGCCGAGATCTGCGCAATGCTCGCCGATGCGCTGGAGGCCGTGGGGATCGAGCGCGGCGATTATGTGATCCGGGTGAATAACCGCAAGGTGCTGAATGGTGTAATCTTGGGGCTTGATCTCCTTCAAAACGGTCCGAGCGACAAATCTATCTCTGCGCTTGGGTATCATATTGAAGCAGAGCAACAAAAGGCTGATGCTGTTCTCCGAACAATTGATAAGTTTGATAAAGTTGGTGCAGACGGCTTGCGCGAACTACTTGGACTCGGACGGCGCGATTCAAGTGGCGCATTTATTGAAGGTGTCGGACTAGACCAGTGGCAAATTGATCTCGTTTTGGCCTTCATGACTTCCCGAGGCGCAGACAATAATGAAACTATCGCAAAGCTGCGGAGTGCTGTGGGCGGCGTAATGGTCGGCATGGAAGGCGTTGATGAGTTGGAAGAAATCGCCTCACTTCTCGCCGCCCAAGGCTACGGTCCCGACCGCATCATCATCGACCCCTCGGTCGTGCGCGGGCTTGGCTACTACACTGGCCCGGTCTATGAGGCCGAACTGACATTCGAGATCACCGACGAAAAGGGCCGCCCGCGCCAGTTCGGCTCGGTCGCAGGCGGTGGGCGCTATGATGATCTGGTCAAGCGGTTTACCGGGCAGGCCGTGCCGGCGACCGGGGTCAGCATCGGGGTGGACCGGTTGCTGG
>PWWF01000101.1 GCA_003561595.1 Paracoccaceae bacterium
CGTGTCGTTCAGGGGCGCGAGCATCTGCGCGACGCGTGCGTCATCCATGCGCCGCTCGATCCCGATGGCGCCCTGGGCGATGGCGGGCAGCATTTCGTCAGGTTCGACCGCGGCACGGGCGACATGCGTCATGTCCAGCCGCCGCAGCCCGGCCATGGCAAGAAAGGTGCAATCCGCCACGCCGTCCTGCAGCTTTTTCAAGCGGGTCTGCACATTGCCACGAAACTCGACCACTTTCAGGTCAGGGCGCAGCGCCAGCATCTGGGCGCGCCGCCGCAGGCTGGAGGTGCCGACCACCTGCCCAGGCGCCAGATCGGCGATCCCCGCGGCATGGGGCGAGACAAACGCATCACGCGTATCCTCGCGCGGAAGGTAGCAGTCCAGCACCAACCCGTCCGGTTGTTCGGTGGGCATGTCCTTCATCGAATGCACGGCAATGTCGATCGCGCCCGACAGCATCGCATCTTCGATTTCCTTGGTGAACAGACCCTTGTTGCCGATCTCTTTCAGCGGGCGGTCAGCGTCGATCAGGGTGCGGTCATCGCCCGTGGTCTTGATGACGGCAATCTCGAATGCCGCCTTGGGCAGGTCATGCGCGGCCATCAGGCGGTCGCGCGTTTCATGTGCCTGCGCGAGTGCCAGCGGCGATCCGCGGGTGCCGATTTTCAGGGGGCGGTCGGGGGTCGGGTGGTCCATGCTCATGCGCCGATGATTAGCGGCGCGGGGGGCGGCACACAAGCGCAATGTGTAAACTGTTCTTGACAAAATCGGGCTGGATTGGGACTGGAAGGAGAGAAAAGGAGCCCTGCATGTCCACTGCCGCCGAAGCCGTCCCTGCCCCGACCAAGACCATCCTGCGCGCCCTTGCGGGCGAGGCGCTGCCCACGCCGCCGATCTGGATGATGCGGCAGGCCGGGCGCTACCTGCCCGAATACCGCGCGACCCGCGCGCAGGCCGGGGATTTCCTGTCGCTGTGCTACAACCCCGATCTGGCCGCCGAGGTGACCTTGCAGCCGATCCGGCGCTACGGGTTCGATGCGGCGATTCTGTTCGCCGATATCCTGTTGGTGCCGCAGGCGCTGGGGGCCGACCTGTGGTTCGTCACGGGCGAGGGGCCGCGCCTGTCCACCATCACCGATGCCGACGGGGTGGCCGCGCTGAAACCGACCGATGCAATTCATGACACGTTGTCGCCCATCTACGAGACGGTGAAGATCCTGTCGCGCGAATTGCCCGAGGAGACGACGCTGATCGGCTTTGCCGGTGCGCCCTGGACGGTCGCGACCTATATGATCGCCGGGCGCGGCACCCCCGATCAGGGTCCGGCCCATACCATGCGCGAGGGCGCGCCCGAGGCATTCGATGACTTGATGGACCGGATCACCGATGCAACCATCGAATATCTGTCCATGCAGATCGATGCCGGGGCCGAGGTGGTCAAGATTTTCGACAGTTGGGCCGGGTCGCTGAAGGGCGATGCGTTCCTGCGCTACTCGCTGGAGCCTGCGAAGCGGATCACCAGCGCGCTGAAGGCGCGTCATCCCGGCATTCCGGTCATCGCCTTTCCGCGCGAGGCCGGGGATGGCTATATCGGCTTTGCCCGCGCGACCGGGGCCGATTGTGTCGCCATCGACAATTCCGTGTCGCCGGAATGGGCGGCACAGCATGTGCAGGTCGATGGGTGCGTGCAGGGCAATCTGGCATCCAGCCACATGGTCACGGGCGGCCAGGCCCTGATCGACGAGACGCAGCACATCGTGCGCGCCTTGCGCAATGGCCCGCATATCTTCAACCTGGGCCACGGGATCACGCCGGATGCCAACCCCGAAAATGTCGCGCTGATGATCGAGACTGTGCGCAACTGCACGGACTGAAACGAGAAAAGGCGGGCGCAGGGCGCCCGCCTTTCCCGGTGTGAGGGGAAATCACTCGGGCATGATGACCGCGTCGATCACATGGATCACACCATTCGATGCCTCGATATCCGCATCGATGACGGTCGCGCCGTCAACGGTCACGGTGTCACCGACACCGATGGTGATGGACTGGCCGTTCACGGTTTCAGCCGTCATCCCGTCCTCAAGATCGCCCGACATCACTTCGCCCGGCACCACATGGTAGGTCAGGATCGAAGTCAGCGTGGGGATATCTTCCAGCAGGGCCTCGACCGTGCCTTCAGGCAGGGCGGCGAATGCCTCATCCGTCGGGGCGAACACAGTGAACGGGCCTTCGCCTTGCAGCGTTTCAACCAGACCTGCAGCCGAAACTGCCGCCACCAGGGTCGAGAAATTCTCGTTGCCCGACGCGATATCGATGATGTCGCCGTCACCGTTTGCGGCGGCCAGTGTCGGGACGACAAGAGCGGTCGACAGGGCCAGTGCGCTGAGTTTCAGTTTCATATCAGTTCCTCCATTTTTCATCGCCATTCGGATGATGCCCAACTTACGCGCCGGACGACCAGGCAGATGACCGCATAAAAAAATGTGAACGATATTGATGTTTTCGCCGCGTTTCCTAAGCCCGCAGGTTTCCACAGGTCCAGTCACGGAAACGTTATTCCAAAGGCGACATCCGCATCAGAAAACTGGTGGGAATTGTGATCCGAGCGGTGCGCGGACCAACGCGGGGAGATCCGGAAAATAACTGATCCGCACGAAAAACGCCCTGCAGCCTGGTGCCGCAGGGCGTTCGGGATCAGCGGGCGCGCTTACGCCTGCAATAGCGTGCGGTCAGTCGTCATCCTTGCTGGGCACATCGGCCAGATCGTCCAGCGCGACCGAGTCGTTGTCGTCATCTTCCAGCAGGTCATCATCGACCTCGACAGCGTCATCATCATCATCGACCAGCAGATCATCATCGTCGCTTTTGGTGGCCTTGCTGGGCTTGGCCTTGGTGTTGTCGCTCAGCGCCTCGGTGCGCCGGTCACCCGAATCGATAGCCACGACCTTGCCGGTATAGGGGCTGACAATCGGATCCTTGTTCAGATCGTAGAACCGCTTGCCGGTTTCCGGACAAACGCGCTTCACGCCCCATTCTGGATTGGTCATCACGATTTCCTCTGCGTGCATGTCTTTTCTCAAGCTCAGCGCCGTGCCATAACTGGGTGATCCTGTAAAGGCCCCTGCGCGTTGCCGGCGGCCGCGGGGCACATTTTCCTGCGAGCACGCACCGCCCGGCAGGCAATCAGGGACAAACAGCGATGATCCTGCGCGACAATGTGGTGCATCTGCCCGGCCACCCCCCGCTGAGCGTGATCTTGCGCCGCTCGGGCCGCGCGCGGCGGCTGAGCCTGCGCGTGTCGGGGCTGGACGGGCGCGCCACCCTGACCCTGCCCCAGCGCGTCCCGGCGGATGAGGCGATTGCCTTTCTGCGCGAAAAGGAAAGCTGGCTGCGAGGCGCGATGGCCCGCGCCCCCCGGCGTCAGGCGGTCGGGCCGGGCAGTGAAATCCCCTTTCACGGCCAGATCATGCGCGTCACGCCCGGCCCCGTGCGCCGTATCCGCGCCGATGCGGGTGTCCTGCTGGTCCCACCCGATCCCGATGGCACCCGCACCGGCCCGCGGCTGGAGGCATTCCTGAAAGCCAGCGCGCGCGCTGCGTTGCAACCGGCTGTTGCGCGCCATGCGGGCCAGCTTGACCGCCCTGTGCAGGCGATGACGCTGCGCGACACGCGGTCGCGCTGGGGGTCATGCACGCATGACGGGCGGCTGATGTTCTCATGGCGGCTGATCCTGGCCCCGCCGGCCGTTCTGGACTATGTCGCCGCGCATGAAGTCGCGCATCTGGTGCATATGGACCATTCGCGCGCCTTCTGGGATTGCGTGGCGCGGCTGATGCCGGACTATGCGATGCATCGCCACTGGCTGCGCGCGCATGGCGCGGGGCTGCATGGCTACCAGTTCAGGGCGCGCAATGAGGGCGAGAGCGGATAACGCTCCAGCACGTCATATTCTGCACCATCGGGGCGCAGATGCGAGCGGAACAGCGTGACCTCCTGCGCCTCGAACGGATCAGTGCGGAAATCGGCAGAGCGCGCGACCGCAAGTTCCAGTTCGGATTGTTCAAACATGTCGGGACGCAGATAGGCCAGCGTGACATGCGGGCTGTAGCGCCGCTTCTCCGGTGCGAACCCGACATTGCGGGCCAGTCGCGTCAGCCTGTCGTGCAATGCCATCAAGGACGGGTCAGGCAGCGCCCTGGCGTGCAGGTTATGTGCCTTGTCCTTGCCGAACAGCCCCAGCCCGTGCAGCGCGACCTGCGGCATGGGGCTGTCCAGCCGCGACAATTCCTGATCCAGCGCATCCAGCATCGGATTGTCCGCATCGCCCAGAAACACCAGCGTCAGGTGAAAATTCTCGGGCGCGACGCGGCGTTTGACCGGCATCAGGAACTGCTGCAGCACCAACTGGCTGCGGATATGCTGCGGCAGCTCAAGCGCGAGGAAGCAGCGCATCACGCAGGGCGGATGATCGTTGCGACATCGTACATCACCGGTTCGAACCGGGCGCACATCTGCGCGATGGCGCGGTTGCGCTCGCGCATTTCGGGAGTGCGCAGCATCGCCTGAAAATCCGCCCGTGCCCGCCAGCGCGAATAGGCCGCGATCCGGGTCTGCGCGTCATTGACATGCAGCGCCGCGCCCAGAAAGCCGGGCTGGTGGCGGATCACCTTGTCATAGGCGTCCTGCAGTGCCTCCAGCACATCGGTGCAGGTGCCGGGGGTCATCTCGAATGTGGTGATGACGATCTGGCTTTCGGCATCGGTCATGATCTGCATCGGGAACCCCCCCTGGTGTCGTTTGCCGCGTCATGGTGACCGATCCGGGCGCTTCTGCCAAGCCACCCCCTTGCCGAAATGCCACGCAGGGATGACATGGCTGTGACGCAGGGTCGCAAGTTGTCGTCGCCCTCGGTCTTTGCCTGGGGCATCGGATCGGTTAGAAACAGATCAGGTTTGAGAGGAAAGATCGCACCATGATTGTCGAGCTTGGACATTACGCCCTGATCGTGGCCTTTGCCGTCGCCCTGGCGCAGGCCATAATCCCGCTGATTGGTGCCCACAAAGGATGGCGCGACTGGATGGTCATTGCCAACCCCATGGCGACCACGCAATTCCTGCTGATCGCCTTCAGCTATTCTGCGCTGACCTATGCCTTCATCGTGTCCGATTTCTCGGTCGAGCTGGTGGTGAACAACTCCCACACACTCAAGCCACTGATCTACAAGATCACGGGCGTCTGGGGCAATCACGAAGGCTCGCTTCTGCTATGGGTGCTGACGCTGACGCTGTTCGGTGCCTGTGCAGCGTGGTTCGGCGGCAATCTGCCCGCATCGCTGCAGGCGCGGGTGCTGGCGGTGCAATCGGCGATCACGGCGGCCTTTATCGCCTTCACGATCTTCACCTCCAACCCGTTTACGCGGCTGGCCTCGCCGCCCTTTGACGGCACGGACCTGAACCCGCTGTTGCAGGACCCCGGCCTCGCGTTCCACCCGCCATTTCTGTATCTGGGCTATGTCGGGCTTTCGATGTCCTTCAGCTTCGCGCTGGCGGCGCTGATCGAGGGGCGGGTTGATGCGGCATGGGGCCGCTGGGTGCGCCCCTGGACGCTGGCCGCCTGGGTGTTCCTGACCATCGGTATCGCAACAGGGTCGTGGTGGGCCTATTACGAGCTTGGCTGGGGCGGGTTCTGGTTCTGGGACCCGGTCGAGAATGCGTCGCTCATGCCGTGGCTGTTTGCCGCCGCCCTTCTGCACTCGGCCATCGTGGTGGAAAAGCGCGAGACGCTGAAAAGCTGGACGATCCTGCTGGCGATCCTGGGCTTCGGGTTCTCGCTGATGGGCACATTCATCGTGCGCTCGGGGCTGTTGACCTCTGTCCACGCCTTCGCGATGGACCCCGAACGCGGGGTGTTCATCCTGATGATCCTCGCGGCCTTTATGGGCGGCGCGCTGACGCTGTTTGCCTTCCGCGCCCCGGTGCTGGAGGCCAAGGGCGTGTTCTCGACCGTCAGCCGCGAATCGGCGCTGGTGATCAACAATGTGCTGCTGGCGGTGTCGAGTTTCGTCATCTTCATCGGCACGATGTGGCCGCTCTTTGCCGAGATGCTGTTCGACCGGGTGCTGTCCGTCGGCCCGCCGTTTTTCAACATGGCCTTCACCCCCTTCATGGTCGCGCTGGCGATGGTGCTGCCCATCGGGGCCATGCTGCCCTGGAAGCGTGGCAACCTGTCCCGCACGATGCGCCCGCTCTGGGGGCTGGCGGTGTTTTCGGTCGCGATGGGGGCCGTGACATGGGCGCTGCAGACCGGCAATTCGCCATTGGTCCCCATCGGGCTGGCGCTGGCAGTCTGGGTTGTTCTGGGGTCCTGCGCCGATCTGTGGTCGCGCACCGGGCGCGGTGATGTGACAGGCCGCCTGCGCCGCCTGACACGGCTGCCGCGCGCCGATTGGGGCAAGGCCACGGCCCATGCGGGCTTGGGCATTTCGGTCTTTGCCGTCGCCTCGCTCATGGGGTGGGAGACCGAGGATATTCGCGTCGTCCAGATCGGGGAAAGCTATGACAAGGGTGCCTATACCCTGACGCTGGATTCGGTGGATCGTGTGCAAGGGCCGAACTACACCTCGACCATGGCCACGATCTCGGCCGAGCGCGATGGCCGCCATGTCACGACGCTTTACCCCGAAAAGCGGTTCTACCCGATTGCAGGCATGCCCACGACGCAGGCCGCCATCGATTACGGTATCTGGCGCGATCTGTATATCACGCTGGGTGACCCGCAGGATAACGGGGGCTGGGCCGTGCGCACCTATATCAAGCCCTTTGCGAACTGGCTGTGGTTCGGGTCTGCACTGATGGCTCTGGGTGGTTTGCTCAGCCTGTCGGACCGGCGCTACCGCGTCGCGGCAGGCGCGGCCAAACAGCCACGCGGCGCGGTGCCAGCGGAATGAGGGGGCTGCGCACACTCCTCGCCGCCGCCGCGCTGGCATTCGCCCTGCCCGCATATGCGGTCGAGCCCGACGAGATACTGGATGATCCGGTGCTGGAGCAGCGGGCGCGCGATATCTCGGCGGGTCTGCGCTGTCTGGTTTGCCGCAATGAATCCATCGACGAATCGAATGCCGATCTGGCGCGGGACATGCGGCTTCTGGTACGCGAACGGTTGGTCGAGGGCGACAGCGATACCGAGGTGCTGACCTTTATCACCGACCGCTACGGCGAATATGTCCTGCTGCGCCCCACAACCGACGGCATCAACGTGATCCTGTGGATCGCAGCGCCTGTCTTGTTCCTGATCGCCCTGGGGTCGGCGCTGGTGTATCTGCGCAGGCGCGACACTGCGCCCGAACCCACGGGCGAGGGGCTGAGCGCGGAGGAACAGAAGCGCTTGCAGGAACTTCTGAGAGACTGACGCACCGTCCGGGCTTTTCCTTTGGCGCGGCGCGCGCCATGGTGGCGCAACGCAACCCGGAGAGGCCCATGGACTACGACACGCTCAGCACAAGCGAGATTGACGGCGTGGGGGTGATCACCCTCAACCGGCCCGAAGTGATGAACGCGCTGAACAAGCAGATGCGCGCAGAACTCACCCATGCGCTGGAAGATATCGGCAGCCGCGCGCGCGTGCTGGTGCTGACCGGGGCCGGGCGGGCATTCTGTTCGGGGCAGGATCTGGGCGATGGCGGCAATGCCACCCAGATCGATCTGGAACGCACCCTGCGCGAGGAATACGAGCCCATGCTGCGCGCCATCTATGACGCGCCAGTGCCGGTGATCGCTGCCGTCAATGGCTCTGCCGCGGGGGCCGGGGCAAATCTGGCCCTGGCGGCAGATGTGGTGATCGCGGCGGAATCCGCCAGTTTCATCCAGGCCTTTACCCGGATCGGCCTGATCCCGGATGCGGGCGGCACATGGTTCCTGCCGCGCCAGATCGGGTTTGCGCGGGCCATGGGCACGATGCTCTTTGCCGACAAGATCACCGCCCGGCAGGCCGAGGGCTGGGGCATGATCTGGGAAGCCGTGCCTGACGATGCCTTTCTGCTGCACTGGCAGCAACGCGCCCGCGCGCTTGCCGATGGCCCGACCGTCGCCTATCGCAATATCCGCCGCGCCCTGCGCAAAAGCCTGGCCAACACGCTGGACGGGCAGTTGCAACTGGAAGCCCAGCTACAGGCCGAAGCAGGCAAGACGCGTGATTTCCGCGAAGGGGTGCTGGCATTCCTGGAAAAACGCCCCGCGCAGTTCGAAGGGCGCTGACCCGCCTGCGATTATGCCCCGCGCATGAAACAGCACGCGCCCGGTCAGGCGCGTGCCACTATCTGCATGCTCAGGGTCTTCAGCGTGGCGGGGCTTGTGTGCTGCCACCGATGGCCGTACCGACAGCCGCACCACCAAGAATGGCAGCCGTGTTGCCACGGCCCTGCCCGATCTGAGTGCCGACTGCCGCGCCGGCAAGACCGCCGGTTGCCGCGTTGATCTGCGGATCATTCGTGCAGGCCGACAGTGTGACGACGCCGGCTGCCAGCACAGCCGCAACGGGTGCTATCTTCATCTTGTTCTTCCTTTTCAGATTAGTCACGCATGGATCCGGGGCCGGATGATGGCGCCCATATACGGGTTAACGCGCGCTTTCGCAGAAGGTTTCAATAACTAACTTGTGCAAACGCCATCCGTGATCAAACTGTGACCGATCCGTGATCACACCCCGGCGCGATCAGTGCCTGAAATGATCAGCTTTGCGGGTCCGGCCCGCGCCATTCGCCCTGCTCGCGCAGCGCTTCCATGACCTCGCGGGGCATGTAGGTCTCATCATGCTTGGCCAGCACTTCCTGCGCCTGAAACACGCCATCCACGAATCGCCCGGTGCTGACCGTGCCCTCATTCTCGGTGAACAGATCGGGCAGGATACCGCGATAACGCACCTCGACCGACGCGGCCCCATCGGTCACCCGAAAGCTGACAGTATCGGATTGCCCGCGCTGGATCGAGCCCGCCTCGACCAACCCGCCAATGCGAAACACCTCATTCGGCGAGGGGGTCTCGGCAAGCACCTGCGAGGGCGAGCGAAAGAAATTGATCCCGTCGCGCATGGCATAGCCGATCAGCGCAGTGGACAGCGCCAGCGCCACGGCCGCGACCGTGATGACCTGAATACGGCGGGTTTTCTTCAGACTTTTCATCGTTTCCTCACCTTACGGAAAGAGCGGTGCCCCCATCAGGCCCGCTGTCTCTTCCAGCCCCAGCATCAGGTTCGCGTTCTGTATGGCCTGCCCGCTGGACCCTTTGCACAGGTTATCCAGCGCGCCAATCACCAGCGCCCGACCGGGCACGCGATCCCCGACGACCCCGATATGCACGAAATTGGACCCGCGCACATCATGAGTCGACGGCGTTGTGCCAAAAGGTAGCACGCAGATCATTGATTCAGCGCAATACCGGGCCTGCAAAATGTCGTGAATGCGCGCGGCGTCCCCATCCAGCCACGCGCTCGCAAGGATACCGCGGTTGAACGGCACCAGATGCGGGGTGAACTGGATGCGCACAGGCCGCCCCGCGAGCGCCGAGAATTCCTGATCGAACTCGCCCAGATGCCGATGCGTGCCACCCACGGCATAGGCATGGCTGCCCTCGGACAGTTCGGCATGGAGCAGATTCTCCTTGAGCGCACGCCCGGCACCCGAGACGCCGCATTTCAGATCGAGGATGATGCGGTCGAGATCGATCCCCCCGGCCTCGATCAGCGGGCGCAGGATGTACTGGCCGGTCGCAGCGTTGCAGCCCGTGCCCGCAACCAGCCGCGCGGCGCGAATCTCTTCGCGGTAGAACTCGGTCAGACCATAGACGGCCTCTTGCTGCAATTCGGGGGCGGCATGGGGCTTGCCATACCATGCCTCGTAATCCGCCGGGTCGCGCAGCCGGAAATCGGCAGACAGATCCACGATTTTCAGATCGCGCGGCAGATCCTTGATCACCGCCTGGCTGGTCGCATGCGGCAACGCACAGAAGGCCAGATCGATCTGCGCGAAATCCACATCCTCGATCCGGGTCAGATCCGGCAGATCGAGATGGCGCAGAAACGGAAAGACCTGCGCCATGGGCTGCCCGGCCTTGCGCTCTCCTGTCAGCGCGGCAATGCGGAATTCGGGATGGGTGGCGATCAGGCGCACCAGTTCGGCGCCAGTATAGCCCGAAGCGCCCAGAATTGCGATGGATTTGGTCATGGTCACTCTCCTGATACGTCACGCGGCGGGGCTGATCGCTCAAGCGCTCCGCGCGGGAGTATTTTTGGCAAGATGAAGAAGCTCAGGCTGCGCGAAAGCTGATCTGTCGTCGCAGGAACTGCGTGGCCTTGCGCGAGACATTGACCGGCACGCCCGAGGTCAGAAACGCCGCCTCTTGCCCTGGCCCCAGCATTTCGGGGCGGCGCTTGAGGTAGTCGTCCAGCGAGGCCGCGACCAGATCGGGCTGGGAATAGACTGCGACCTGCGGGCCCAGCGCCTCGCGAAAGACCTGTTCGACCAGCGGATAATGCGTGCAGCCCAGAACGGCGGCCTCTGGCCGGGGCATCCGGCGCAAGAGCGCCTCGACATGGGAATGGACCAGCGCTTCGGCCAGTTGCATGTCGCCCTGTTCGATTGCATCGACCACGCCAGCACAGGGCTGCGCCTCGACATCCACACCGATGGCGCGAAAGGCCAGTTCGCGCTGAAAGGCGCGGCTGGAGACTGTGGCGGGGGTGGCGAAGAGGGCCACATGCTTTACGGCGACTTCGCGCGGGGGAGAGTTGTCACCCCATTGGCGTTCGGTCAGCGCCTCGATCAGGGGCACGAACACGCCCAGCACGCGCTTGTTCTCGGGCACCCAGGTTTCCTGCATCCGTTTCAGTGCGGCGGCAGAGGCCGTGTTGCAGGCAAGGATTACCAGATCGCAGCCATCCGCCCACAGCCGTTCGACCCCGGCGCAGGTCAGCGCGAAGATGTCATCGGCATCGCGCACGCCGTAGGGTGTATGCGCATTGTCGCCCAGATAGACAAAGGGCACATCGGGCAACCGGTTGGTCAGCGCGCCCAGAACCGTCAGCCC
>PWWF01000431.1 GCA_003561595.1 Paracoccaceae bacterium
ACCGCGCAAACCCGAGGGACTTGCGGGGATGAATGTGCCTGAAGGGAGTGCCGGCAACCTGCCCGTGCTTGATGCCCATGATGCAGGCGTTACCTGCGAAAATCATGGTGCCCAGGAGAGGACTCGAACCTCCACGCCCGTACGGGCACTAGCACCTGAAGCTAGCGCGTCTACCAGTTCCGCCACCTGGGCAGGTTGCGTGCGGGCTGTTTATGGCGGGTGCAGGGCAGTGTCAACGGGGCAAAACCGCGAAACTGACGGGGTGGCAAAAAACGCTTCGTCCTTGTGATGCGGGCCGTCGCAAGTTAATTGAACCACAAGCGCAAGGTTGCGGAGGGCACGGATGTCGAAGCTGGTGACCATCTATGGCGGTTCGGGATTTGTCGGGCGGTATATCGCGCGGCGGATGGCACAGGCGGGATGGCGCGTGCGGGTCGCCGTGCGCCGCCCGAACGAGGCGCTGCATGTCAAACCCTATGGCGTGGTCGGGCAGGTCGAGCCTGTGTTCTGCAATATCCGTGATGATGCCTCGGTCCGGTTGGTGATGCAGGGGGCCGATGCCGTGGTCAACTGCGTGGGCATTCTGGTCGAGAGCGGGCGCAACAAGTTTGATTCCGTTCAGGCCGAGGGTGCAGGCCGGATCGCGCGTATCGCTGCGGAACAAGGCGTGGCGCGCATGGTGCATGTGTCGGCCATCGGGGCGGATGCCGAATCCAACAGTGTCTATCAGCGCAGCAAGGCCAAGGGCGAGGCGCTGGTGCTGGAGCATTTCCCGAATGCGACAATCCTGCGCCCCTCGATCGTGTTCGGGCATGAGGATCAGTTCTTCAACCGTTTTGCGGGCATGGCGCGGTTTTCGCTGTTCCTGCCTGTGGTTGGCCCGGACACCCGGTTCCAGCCGGTCTATGTGGATGACATCGCCGCAGCAGCCGCCAAGGCGCTGACCGAGAATGTGCAGCCCGGCATCTATGAGTTGGGCGGACCCGAGATCGCCGATTTCCGCACGCTGATGACGCAAATGCTGGCGGAAATCCGGCGGCGCCGGGTCTTGCTGGCCATCCCCTTTCCGGTGGCAACCGCCATGGGCGCGGTGCTGGACGGGGTGCAGAAACTGACGCTGGGGCTGTTTACCAACGGTCTGCTGACCCGCGATCAGGTGCGCAATCTGCGCAAGGACAATGTGGTAAGCGACGGGGCCAGGGGGCTGGCCGATCTGGGCATCACCCCCACCCCGATGCAAAGCGTGGTGCCGGATTACCTGTGGGTCCACCGTCCGGGCGGGCAGTACAAGTCAATCCACGAATCAGCGTCGCAATTGCGCGGGGACTGACGGGCCGCACGGCTGCGGCCCGCCGCCGTTGCGCGGGCCTGTTAGCGTGGCAACAGCACATGATCCACAACATGGATCACGCCGTTGGACTGGTTTACGTCATTGATCGTTACGCGGCCCGCGTTACCCGATTCGTCATAGATCCACAGCGTATTGCCGCGCACCTGTGCGCTGAGCGCTGCCCCTGACAGAGTCTCCATATGGAAGAACCCGTCGCCGCTGTTGCGCGCGCGGCGCATCAGTTCCGGCCCGCTCAGATCACCCGCCACCACATGCGAGGTCAGGACGCGCTGCAGCATTTCCTGATTCTCGGGCATCAGCAGCGTGTCGACCGTGCCATCGGGCAGGGCGTCGAACGCGGCATTGACCGGAGCAAAGACCGTGAAGGGGCCGGGGCCCTGCAGTGCCTCGACCAGCTCGGCCGCCTCGACCGCTGCGACCAGTGTGGTGTGATCGGCGGAATTGACGGCGTTTTCGACAATGTTGCGATCCGCCAGCATCGGGGCGCCGCCGACTTCGGGGTTCGCGGGCATATTGGCCTGCGCGACACTTGCCGCAACAATCATGACTGAGGCAATCAGATAGCGTTTCATCCTTCTCTCCCATCGCTGTGTGAATGTGCCGGGCTGGTAAACCGGGGTCACATCGGGAAAACGAGAGGTCAGATGCCGGAGTTTCGGCGCGCGCGGGCGCTCACGAAAATGTCAGGGCGCGGTCAGAAGCGCCGTGGCCAGAACCGGCCCGGTCGGTGCAGGCTCGGGCGAGCCGCCCTCGGGCTCGAGCGATACGGCGATCGTCTCACCGGGTTGCACGACACCGCTCAGCCGTGTCTCGCCCTCATCCAGCAGGCCAAGCGAACGGGGCGCGCCGCCCTCATCAATGGCCCATAGTTCATAGACGCTGCCGGTTTCGGGCGTGGGGCCTGTGGCGCTGATGGTCACGGCCTCTTCCTGGGGGATCACACCCACCAGCAGGGTCAGGCCGCGCTCGGCATCCACCAGTTCGGCCTGCAGCGTAGGTGCAGGCGGGGGTGCGGGCGGAAAGGCCACGAACACCACCAGAGCCACCACCGCCGCGATGGCGGTTCCCAGCCCGGCACCCCACAGCCAGCTGCGCCGCGCCGGGGCGGGTGCAGGCGGGAACAGCCGCGCCTCGATCTGGTCCAGCAGGTCGGGGGCGGGTTCTTCGGGGAAATATTCGTTGAGAGGGGACAGGCGGTTTTCCCATACCTGCACCTTCGCGGCGAAATCACCATCAACAGCGGCCCGTTCCTGCGCGCGCCGCCAGTCATCCGGTCCCAGCAGGCCCAGCACATATTCCGCCGCCAGCAGGTCGTCTTCGTCGCGGGGGTCAAGGGGGGTGTCGTCTGTCATCGGCCAAGACACTCCCTCAGGCTGATCAGTGCCCGGCGCAACCATGTGCGCATCGTGTTCAGGGGCACGGAATGTTTCTCGGCAAGCTCTTGATAGCTGTGGCCTTTCAGATAGGCCGCCTGCACGGCCTGCGCCCGGTCGGGCGGCAATTCGTCAAAGCAGCGTATCACATCCTGCATC
>PWWF01000401.1 GCA_003561595.1 Paracoccaceae bacterium
CCCAGATCAGGCAGGCGGGACATGGATCAGACCGATTCGACAGGTTTGCCCAGATCGAAGTTATGTCCGGGGAAATACTTGGACATGCGCACATCGGCCGTGCGGGCATGCGCCTCCATCCCCTCCAGCCGCGAGATGCGGGCGGCACGGATGGCAAGCTCCTTGCTGGCCTCGGCATCGGCCTGCTGCCATGTCAGCGGCTTGAGGAACTTGTGCACCGACAGCCCCGCCGAATAACGCGCGGCGTATTTCGTGGGCAGGATGTGGTTGGGGCCGGAACATTTGTCGCCATAGGCCACGGTCGTTTCCTCGCCCACGAACAGCGATCCGTAATTGGTCAGAGTAGCCATCCACCAGTCCAGATCGGCGCAATGCACTTCCAGATGCTCGGACGCATATTCGTCCGACACCTGCACCAATTCGGCGCGCGTGTCGCAGAGGATCACCTCGCCATAATCGCGCCATGCGGCATCAGCCGCCTCGCGCGCGGGTTCGGGCAGGGTGGCGATCAGTTCGGGCACGCGGGCCATCACGGCATCAGCCAGCGCGCGGTCATCAGTGAACAGCCAGGCGGGGGATTCGTGCCCATGCTCGGCCTGCCCCACCAGATCGACGGCCACGATTTCGGGGTCCGCGGTCTTGTCGGCCAGAATCCCGATCTCGGACGGGCCGGCAAAGACATCGATCCCGACCTTGCCGAACAGCATGCGCTTGGCCTCGGCCACGAACTTGTTGCCGGGGCCCACGATCACATCCGCCGGTTTGCCCGTGAACAGCCCATAGGCCATGGTCGCAATCGCCTGCACGCCGCCCAGCGTCATCACGATATCGGCGCCCGCGGCGCGCATGGCATACAGCACATAGGGGTGCATCGCCCCCCCGCGAAACGGGGTCGAACAGGCGATCACAGTGCCAACACCGGCGGCCTTGGCGGTAGCCACCGACATCACGGCCGACGCGATATGCGCGTAGCGGCCAGTCGGCACATAGCATCCCGCCACATTGCAGGGCTGCCATTTCTGCCCCGTCACCAGCCCCGATGGCATCGTGATCTGAAAATCGCGCACGGAGTCGCGCTGCGCCAGGGCAAAGGTGCGGACCTGTTCGACAGCAAAGGCAATGTCATCCTTGACCTGATCGGGCACTTCGGCCTCGCGCGCGGCCATATCCTCGGGGGTGACAAGGATCGGCCCCTGCCATTTGTCGAGCTTATGCGCGTAGTCCTTGACGGCGGCCTCGCCCTCGGCCTCGATCCGGGCCAGCATTTCGGCAACGACGGCCTGCGCATGCGCCGACTCGGTTTCCGGTGTTTTCGAGGCCTTTTTCAGATAGGTGATCGCCATCGTCTTCTCATCATCCTGTGGGTTGCGCCCTGCCGCACATAGTGGCGGCAGGGCCTTGGAGCTTACTCGTTATTGGCGAAGGCCCGCAGTTCGGGGTCATCCATAACCATCTGCATGAAGTCGGAATTGATGTAATCGCCGGCATCAGGCGTGCTGTCGGTCGTGCCGACCGAGGTCATGAAATCCCCGATGGCCGTCAGCCACTGGTCCACCTCGCTCTCGCCATCCGCGCGGTCCATCAGGGCCACCTGTTCTTCAAGCGAGAAGGTCGGGCGCAGATCAAACTCGGCATTCACTGCCGCATCCGAAATCTCGACCCCGCCATCCGAATAGAAATCGACCAGATGGCGACGCGCCTCGTCCGGGTTTTCCTTGGCCCAGACCACACCGCGCAGGAACGCGGCCAGCACGCGTGCGACCAGCTCAGGGCTTTCCTGTGCGAAATCGGGGCGCACGACCAGCGCGCCGGGCACGATGGCCTCGGCATCCGCGCCTGAGCACAGATAATCGCTATCGGCGCGTTCCTGCAGCGTATAGGTGTTGGGCGCCCAGACGCCCGCAAGCCGCGCTTCACCCGCGATGATGCCGGTGATCACCTGCGCCTGACCCAGATTGATATATTCGACATCCGACTGGCTCAGCCCCCACTGCTCAAGGCAGCGCTGCGTCGCGTAATCAACGGTCGAGTTGGTGGTCAGCAGGATACGCTCTCCGGCGATGCTGGACGGGTCCTCGCGGAACCCCTCGATCGCGTCATTGGTTGCCATCAGTGCATTGCCCGCGCTTTCGTCATTGGTGATGCCGATGGTCTGCAGACCGAAGCGCGCGGCCCCCAGCACGGCCGGAACCGAACCGGTGCCGCCCACATCCCAGTCATTGGCCTGGGCGGCGGCGATCTGCGGCGCGCCTGCGGGGAATGTGGTGAAGCTCGGGTCCAGCCCCACCTCGGCCCACCAGCCGAATTCTGTCGCCAGATAGAAGGGCAGCGCCCAGTAAAGCGCGGGCTGATAGCTCAGGTTGATCGGCGTCAGCTCCTCTGCCTGCGCGGGCGCAATTGTGGAAAAGCTTGCCACTGTGGCCAGCGCCACAGCCTTGACTGTCAGTTTCATCCTTGGTTCCTCCTTGTTATGGTCAGGGTCGTTTCAGGCATGTTGTGCCGCCTTTTCCTCGCGCAGGCTGCGCCAGATATGCGTGCGCAGATGCACGAAGCTTTCGAGGTCCATCACATCCTCGATCTTCTCGTGGCTGTCCCAGTTCTCGGCATTGCGGACCGAGGCGACGTCCAGCACTTCCTTGATCTGGCCGGGCGCGCGGGTCATGATCGCGACGCGGTCGGCCAGATAGACGGCCTCTTCCACGGCATGGGTGATGAACAGAACCGTGCGCGGGTTCTTGCGGGCCAGCCGCACCAGTTCTTCCTGCATCACCACACGGGTCTGCGCATCAAGCGCGCCGAACGGTTCGTCCATCAGCAGCACATCGGGGTCCAGCACATAGGCGCGGGCAATCGCCACGCGCTGCTGCATGCCGCCTGACA
>PWWF01000337.1 GCA_003561595.1 Paracoccaceae bacterium
AGGGGCTAAGCGAATCCGCCGAACACTCGCTGAAAAAACTTGTGAAGGACAGAGTGCCCGATGAGGTCGCCTGCCGAACAACTGTAGCCCATGGGGATGCCGCCCAGGAGATCATCCGCGAGGCGGAGGAGAACGCGGTTGATGTGATCATCACGGCCACGCGCGGCGCGTCGGCCTGGCGCATGTTCGTGTTTGGCTCGGTCGCCGAGCGGATCGTGCGCGCTTCTCCCTGCCCCGTGCTGACGGTCCCCCCGGGCGAGGAAGAGAGCTAACGGCCTGCGCGCGCTGCGTTGTTCAGCGAACCTCCGCGGAGGCCGCCCGCAGTTTCTCGGCCAGTTCGTGGGGAACCAACTCGTAGCGCTCAAAGTGCATGGTGAATGTCCCTCGCCCGCTGGTCATACTGCGAAGCTCCGTGGAGTAGCCGAACATCTCCGCCAACGGCACCTTGGCCCGCAGTATCTGAACACCGCCCTTTTGCTCAACGCCCAGGATCTGCCCGCGCCTGGATGCAAGATCCCCCATCACCGTTCCCGTTTGTTCCTCGGGAACGGTCACCTCCACCGCCATGTACGGCTCCAACACCCGCGGCCCGGCCCGCCGTAATGCCTCGCGGAACGCCGCCGCCCCACAGGTACGAAACGCTTGTTCGGAGGAGTCAACTTCGTGCGCGGAGCCATCCAACAGCGTCACCGCCACATCAACCACCGGGTAACCCCCATGCGGCCCCTCGGCCGTGGCCTCCACCACACCGCGCCGAACAGCCGGGATGAACTCCCGGGGGATTCTGCCGCCGGATACCTTCTCCTCGAATTGCAGGCCTGACCCCGGCTCGCCCGGCTGCAGGCGGATCACGACGTGAGCGTACTGTCCGCGGCCCCCGGTCTGCTTAACGTGACGATGCTCGTACTCCACCTCGGCGGTCGCCGTTTCCCGGTAGGCAACCTGCGGCCGTCCGGGTGTGACGCCCACATCGAATTCCCGTTGCAGCCGGTCCACGATGATTTCCAAGTGCAACTCGCCCATCCCTGACACCACAACTTGCCCCGTTTCTGGATCGGACTGTGCCAGAAACGTCGGATCCTCTCCCACAAGATGCGCCAGCGCCTCTCCCAGACGATCGGCATCCCGCCGGCTGTTAGGGATGAGAGCAAGATCGATCACCGGGGCGGGAAACTCCATCGCTTCAAGGATCACCGGATGCTCAGGGTCGCACAACGTGTCCCCAGTCAATGCGTCGGAAAGTCCCACCGCCGCGCCCACCTCACCCGCGCTGAGCTCCTCCACCGGCTGCCGGCGATTGGCGTGCACCTCAAACAGCCGGGCAACGCGCTGCTGCTTGTCCCGGCCCCCCAGGGCCACGGTCTGCCCGACCTTCAGTGTCCCTGAGTAGACACGGACAAACGAGAGCCTTCCCACATGGCGGTCGGCCTGCACCTTAAACACAAGACCTGCCAGCGGTCCCTCAGGGTCCGGACCGCGTTCCACGTCCGCTCCTTCCCATTGGCCGCGGACCGGAGGCGCATCGCCCGGAGACGGAAGAAAATCCACCACAGCATCCAGAAGGCGCCGTACCCCCTTGTTACGGAACGCCGATCCACAAAGGACAGGCACCAGACGCCCAGCGATGGTTGCCGCCCTAAGGCCGTCGCGGAGTTCAGCCCGTGTGGGCGCGCGTCCTTCCATAAACACTTCCAACAGGCTGTCATCCTGCTCGCTCGCCCGTTCGATCAGCTTCTCCCGCTCCTTTATAGCCTCGTACTTCAGCTCCGCGGGTATAGGGGTCTGACGAAGCTCCACTCCGGTGGGCGTCTCCTCGTACAGAATGGCATGCATATCCAGAAGGTCGACCAGGCCGCGGAACTCCTGTTCGGCCCCGATGGGAAGCACCAAAGGCACCGCGTTGGCCCCGAGTTCGCCTCTGATCTCGCCCAGGGCCGCCCAGAAATCGGCTCCGGTGCGGTCCATCTTGTTGATAAATGCGATTCTGGGAACGCGGTAGCGTTCCGCCTGCCTCCAGACAGCCTCTGACTGAGGCTGCACGCCGGAAACAGCGCAAAACAACGCTACAGTGCCATCAACCACCCGCAGACTACGCTCCACCTCAGCGGTGAAGTCAACGTGCCCGGGCGTGTCGATGATGTTGATCCGGTGCTCTTTCCCGTAGTCTGTAGTGGCCGCTGAAGGAATGGTGATGCCGCGCTCCCGCTCTTGGGGCATCCAGTCCATCACCGCGCGGCCGTCGTGGACCTCCCCGAGCTTGTGGCTCTTGCCGGTGAAAAACAGGATGCGTTCGGTCACAGTAGTCTTGCCCGCGTCGATATGCGCGGCGATCCCGATGTTCCGTATTCGTTTCATCGCGCCACCAGCCATACTACGTCCTCCACTTAAGAGCAAATTTGTCCCAGCCGGGCATCGAGGCAGGTAGACAACACTTTAGCTTAATCGGCCGGGCGGCCGTGTCAACCGCCCGCCGAGAAATGTAACAAGCATCACGGACCCAGCCTCCACCCATCGCGGACCTTGTCCATCGTCAGCACGCTGGTGCTACGGGTACCGTAACAGCGAGGAGGAAGACAGACACATGAAGAAGCCGATTGTTGTTTTCGCAGCGCTATGTACGTTGAGCTTCTCCTGTTGGGGAAATATCTCTGGCTCATGGGAGACACACCTTACCCTGATACCCCCTCCGCTGGCGCTGGAGTACACCAAATTGTCGCTTGAATACGAGATCACAAACAATTGGACCCTAACCAGCCATTCTGTGTTCACCGAGCAAGGTTTTGTCGACCAAGCGCTCGGCATGTACGGCATGTTGGGACCGATCGGCGTGGAAGGCAGCATCTATTTCAACCCTGCCCACAGCGGAACAG
>PWWF01000153.1 GCA_003561595.1 Paracoccaceae bacterium
CCTCCGCCGATTCGTCCCGTTTGACCAAAACGAAATCTTCCAGAAAAAGCGCGTCCATGCCCGTGTTCAGGAAGCATTCAATCGCCTGTTCCGGCAAGTGGACGATCGGTTGGCCTCGGATGTTGAAGCTGGTGTTCAACACGAGGGGGACGCCCGTCCGTTTCTCGAATTCGCAAATCAGCCGGTGGTATTTCGGATTGTGCTTTCGGCTGACCGTCTGCACGCGGCCCGTCCCGTCCACATGCGTAATGGCGGGCACTCGAACTCGCTGGTCGGGCAGCACGTCGTAGACCAGGATCATGTAGGGTGAGGGATAATCGGTCTCGAACCACTCGCCCGACTTCTCCTCCAAGACACTGGGTGCGAACGGCCGGAAACTCTCCCGGTATTTGACCCGGGCATTCAACCGATCCTTCATCGCCGCGCTGCGGGGATCGGCCAGAATCGAACGATTTCCCAAGGCCCGCGGTCCCATCTCCATCCGCCCCTGAAACCAGCCGATGATCTTCCCCTCGCTCAACATCTCCGCCGCCAGACGCGGCGCATCCTCCGTCTCCCGGACCGCCACCCCCGCGCCACTCGGCACGTTGCACTCGATCGCCCGCTGGCACTCCGCACGAGGGCTCCAAGGCCCGAAATAAGCATGCTCGAATACGTAGGTGCGAGGTTGGCGCATGACCGTATTCCACAACCAGTAGCAGGCGCCCAAGGCCGTTCCGGCATCGTTGGCTGCGGGCTGCACCACCACATCCTCGAAGTCGGTCTCCAAGAGGATGCGGCCGTTCATCGCCGAATTCAGGCAGACGCCCCCGGCCAGACAGATGCGTTTCGAACCCGTCGCCTTACGCAACCACCGCGCCATGTGCAGCCCGACTTCTTCCGTGCGTTCCTGCAGGGCCGCCGCAATATCCCGGTGCCGCTGGCTGAACTCGCTGTCCCCGAACGGCCGCGGCCGACCAAAAACTTCCAAGAACTTGCGGCGGAACCAATGCGGCCGGCCCCGATAATGATAAGCAAAATACGACAAATCCACCTGGTAACCGCCCTCCGGCATGGTCCGGATGACTTCCCGGAACGCATCCCGATAACGGCCCGGATCCCCGTAGGGCGCCAAACCCATCACCTTCCCTTCGCCCGAGGCGAATTTGAAACCCAAAAACTCCGTCACCGCCCCGTAAACCAGCCCCAGCGAATTGGGGAAATGCGCGGCCTGCAAACAGCGCAGGTCCAAGCCTTCCCCCACACCCATCCACGTGCAATCCCATTCGCCGGCCGCATCGATCGTCAAAATGGCCGCCCGGTCAAAAGGACTGGTCAAAAAAGAACTGGCCGCATGGCACAAATGGTGCTCGGCAAAATGCACCTGCGTGCGACGGTCCAACCCGAGAGTCTGCCGCAAGGTCCGCCCCATCCGCAACATCGCCCGCTCCTGGCCGCCCCGGCTGGCCAACAGGCCCAGCGAGCGGGGAAAGTAACGCAGCACATGCTTGGCCCGCTCCCATCGCGCCAGCCACGGATCCCAATAGTAGACGATGTGATCCAGTTCCGCAGGCTCGATCCCCGCCACCTCGCAACACCAACGGATGGAATTCAAAGGATAATCGGCCACATGCTTCTTCTGGAGAAAACGCTCCTCCTCCACCAAGCCTAACATCTGACCATCACGGATGATCGCCGCGGCCGCATCGTGACCATAACAGTCGAATCCCAAAATGTGCATGGATAGGTACCTCGCAGACCCTCAAAACCCCCTGCTCCGGAAAGCGCGGAACCCTCGCCCCGCACCCACTCCTCCTTAACCGGCGACCACCTCCCGCGGCGCCCGGATCTCCATCTCGCCCAACCATTCGTACTCTTCCGAGACCAGCGATTTCTGCTTCTCGTTCACCGCCCAAATCACCCGCGTCACCAGCCCCAGCGTCAAAGCCGCCATGCCCGCCGCGCTCAGCACGATCAAGCCACCGGTGGCGGCCAGACCCAGGGCCGCTTGGGCGAGCGGTTGAAAAATCCCCAACAGGACAAAGGTCACACCGCCGCCCGACAGGCAGGCCAAACCGAACCCCATCAGGCACTTGTAGTACAACAGGGCCTGCAGCCAGCGCTCACTGGCATGGAGGTGTCTCCGCGGGCCGATCAGGAGGTAATTCAACTGATGCACGACCAAACCGGTCCAGATCAGCATCGTGCACGACAGACCCGCGGTTACCCCCAGCGACAACAGCAGCAATCCTGCGTCACCTCCCATGCGAAGCAGCCCGAGCATCATCACGATACAGGCGACAATCAAGGCGGCACACGCAGCCAGCGCGGATTTCAACGGGGAATAACAGCAAAAGGAAAACAGGATCGTGTAGAGGAACCGGAGCCCATCCGTGATCACGCTCAGTTTACTCCGCCCAATCCGCTCTTCGTAAGGCATCGGCGCCTCGGCGATCCGCAAACGCGGATCCAACGCACAGATGCAACTCATCGCCGGCGTGAAGTGAAGACCGTTGGGCAAGGGGGACAACAGTCGCAGACTCGTCCGCCGGATGATCCGAAAACCCGAGGCCGTATCGACCACCGAGGACCCGGCCAACAAGCTTAACAGGGTGGCGAACAGCCGATTGCCGAACCGCCGGACACGCGGCATCTTGCTGTCCGCATTCAGGCGACTGGCCAACACCACGTCCGCTCCTTCGGCCAGCAGGCGACGAATCAAGGGCGCACTGAACGCCGGATCGCAGGTGCCATCCGCGTCCAGAAACCCCACCAACTCTCCAGGCGCCGCGCGAAAACCAGCTTTGATCGCCTCCCCATAACCCCGGTTCTGCGAAAAACGTACCCGCACCACCTCGTCGAATTCCGGCTGATCGATGATCCG
>PWWF01000174.1 GCA_003561595.1 Paracoccaceae bacterium
ACCGACCCGTGACCGTCGGGTTGCGCCCCGAGCATCTGGAAATCTGCGCTCCAGATGCCGATGGGGCGATTCCGGTGACTGTCGGGGCGATCGAGCGCACCGGGTCGTCGTGCTATCTGTTCTCGGACGAAGCGCCCGAGATCATCATCGTCACCGAAGGTGCGACGGAGGTACAGCAGGGCGACCGCATCGGTCTGCGCATCCGGCCCGAGCGGGTGCATCTGTTCGACAGTGAAACCACTGTATCACTGCGAGAATAGGCGATGGCGGATTCGCAGAGCGATGTCGTGATCGTGGGCGCAGGGCCTTCGGGTGCGGTGGCTGCACTGGAACTCGCTCGCGCGGGCATGTCGGTCACGGTGCTGGAACAGGGCGGCTGGGTTGCAGCCGATGAATTTGACGGGGCGCGGCCCGAATGGGAACTGACCCAGTTGCGCAAATGGCACCCGAACCCGAATATCCGGGGTAGACCCGAAGATTACCCGATCGATGCCGCGCTGTCGGATGTCAATCCACTGATGTTTGCAGGCGTCGGCGGGGCGGCGCTGATCTATGGCGCGCATTGGGTGCGCTTCATGCCCTCGGATTTCCGGGTGCGCACGCTCGATGGCGTGGCCGATGACTGGCCCTTCACCTATGACGATCTCGCGCCGTTCTATGAGTATGTCGAAGAGTCGATGGGTGTCTCGGGCCTGTCGGGCAACCCTGCCTACCCTGATGGCGCTCCCTGCCCGCTGCCGCCCCTGCCGATCGGCAAGGTTGGGCGCAAGGCCGCTGAAGGCATGAACAGGCTCGGCTGGCACTGGTGGCCGGGCTCCAATGCGATCCCTTCGCGCGCCTGGCGCGGCTTGCAGCCCTGCGTTTTGCGCGGCACTTGCGGCACCGGGTGCTCGGATGGGGCAAAAGCCACACCGGACCGCACTCATTGGCCAGAAGCTATGAGGCTTGGTGTTCGGCTGATGACTGGCGCGCGCGTAGGCGAAGTGACGACCGATGCGCAGGGGCGCGCATCCGGGGCTGTCTGGACAGATCGCGAGGGCCTGCGCCACCATGCGCGCGGCGATGCGGTCATCCTGTGCGCAAATGGCATCGGCACCCCACGCTTGCTGCTGATGTCGGGTCTGGGCAATCGCTCGGGCTTGGTCGGGCGACGGCTGATGATGCATCCCTATGCGGGAGTGATGGGCACATTCGACGAGGATCTGGAAAGCTGGGTCGGACCAGCAGGGCAGATACTTGTCTCGATGCAATTCTACGAGACCGACGCCTCGCGCGGCTTTGTGCGCGGGGCAAAATGGAACTGCATGCCTGCCGGTGGTCCGCAGAGCTTTCGCGCGGGCTATACTGGCGGCACGCTGACCGAAGGCTGGGGCGCGGCCCTGCATGAAAGCGTGCGACGAAAATTCGGGCGCACATTCGAATGGGGCATCATTGGCGAGGATCTGCCTGACCCGGACAACCGGATTGTCCTGTCCTCCGGCCTGACCGACAGCGATGGATTGCCTGCCCCAGAAATTCACTACCGCATGTCCGACAACACCCATCGGATGCTTGCATTCCACACCGCACGCGCGGTCGAGGCGATGGAAGCTGCGGGTGCCATAGCGACAGAAGTCACACCGTTGATCAGGGATTGCGGCTGGCATCTGATGGGCACGGCGGTCATGGGCACAGATCGCGAGACATCTGTCGTGGACCCGTTCGGGCATGTGCATGATGTGCCAAACCTCTATGTCATGGATGGCGCGACCTTTCCGACATCTTCGGGAATGAACCCGACAGCCACGATCATGGCCGTGGCCGCGCGATCTGTCCTGAACCTGATCGAAACACGATCTGACCTGTCCCCGGCACATTGAACCACGAGGCCCCATGACCCTGACACCGGCAGAACGAGCTACGCTTTCCGAGTTTGCAAGGATCATGCTTCCCGGCGGATCGGGCATGTCCGGCGCGGACGATTTGCAGCTGTCTGATTGTCCTGTTGACCGCGTTCTTTCTATTGAACCTGCATTGACTGAACCAATGCGCAGGTTTCTGGCCATTCAGGGCCGCGTAGAAAACCTCAATGATATCGAGGTCCTGGCGAGAACCGATCCGGCGGGGTTCAAAGCACTTGCGACGGTCCTGGCGAATGCCTATTTCATGTGCGATAAGGTTCGCAGGGAAATCGGGTATCCCGGTCAGGAAGCCCGCGACAGTTCGATTGGATTGACCGAAATCGATCTGGCGCTGATCGACAGCATGAAATCTGCGGGCGTTTCTTGGCGGCGAAGTCCGCCGGACCATTGATACCACCTACTCGTGCGCTCGACGTTTATCCGGTTGCTTCTGTTCGAGGCCAGTTTGTACGAAGCGGCGTGCTGGAATGTTTGGTCTTCGCAAAGTTCAAACACTAGAGGGAGTGGGTATAACTTATTGGTCAAGTTGCCCGATTTGAAACACCCGGCCTGCAAGACCACATATAAACCGCCATCATGGCCAGTCGCCGTCATTCGTGTTGTTGCGCCCTGCGAGATGCCCCAAGCCGCGTCGCAGGGACGTTGTGTACGGGACATGAAAAGGTCCAGGATGATAGCGACGCGCGATGTGCGGCCCAATGTTGTGACCGAGGAAGTGCTGCTTGGTTTTCTGGCGGGTGGGTATTTGCTGGAAGTGGTCTGCACCCAGACCGCCGAGAAGCGTCACAACACATGGTATGGCGTCTGGATGACGCGCGCTGTGACTGAGGATGGCCGTCATGCCATGCGGCTTGTGACCAGTCGCAGCATTCTCAAGACCCGCGAGTTCAAGACCATCGTGGGCCTTGTAAGCTTTCTCGCGGAGATGGGCTGCACGACAGCCAGCATTCCGC
>PWWF01000340.1 GCA_003561595.1 Paracoccaceae bacterium
CTTGCGCATCGGCCCATTCGGCTGTGGCCGCGATATATTCGATGGGCGCATCGAACCAGACATAGAAGACCTTGCCCTCCATGTCCTGCCAGGGCGCGCCGTCAAATTGCGCGGGCACGCCCCAGTCCAGATCGCGGGTGATGCCGCGATCCTGCAGCCCGTCGCCATCATGCAGCCATTTCTTCGCGATCGAGGTGGTTAGCACGGGCCAGCCCTGTTGCGCGTCGATCCAGGCGTCGAGCTGCGCGCGCATCTTTGACTGGCGCAGGAAAAGATGGCGGGTCTTGCGCACCTCCAGATCCGTCGCGCCCGATATCGCGGAGCGCGGGTTGATCAGATCGGTGGGGTCAAGCTGCTTGGTGCAGTTCTCGCATTGGTCCCCACGCGCGCGGTCATAGCCGCAATTCGGGCAGGTCCCCTCGATATACCGGTCGGGCAGAAAGCGGCCGTCACTGGGGGAATAGACCTGTTCCTCGGCCACGTCGTCTATCAGCCCAGCATCGCCCAGTCGGGCCGCGAAATGCTGCGTCAGCGCGTGGTTGCGCGCGCTGGAGGAGCGGCCATAGTGGTCAAAGGACAGCGCAAAGCCAGTCGCCAGCTTGGTCTGGGTGGCGTGCATCTGGCGGCAGTATTCCGCGACCGGCTGCCCGGCCTTGGCGGCGGCCAGTTCGGCGGGTGTGCCGTGTTCGTCGGTGGCGCAGATGAACATGACCTCATGGCCGCGCGCGCGCATGTAGCGGGCATAGAGGTCGGCGGGCAGCTGGCTGCCGACCAGATTGCCCAGATGCTTGATTCCATTGATATACGGCAGGGCCGAAGTGATCAGGATACGCGCCATGTCTGTCCCCGGTTGAAGCGGTGCGTCCCCATCTAGTCCAATTCGGACCCGAGGGGAAACCCTGTTTAAGGCCTCTGCATGTCCTGGGCTCAAGAACGCAAAGCAGGGAAGCGCCTGCCGGGGGGGGGCAGGCAGGCGCTGCTTGGGCGGTCGCCGCCGGGCAGGACAATTGCACAAACTGCTGCGTTATTCAGAGGTCTTTGTTTGCAAAACCGTGCTGTGGCAACCGGTGTGTCCCGCGCGGGTCAGGTGTCGCGCCACGAGGATGACCGGCACGACATTAGCGTCCGGTCAGCGGCGATGGCCCCGGTCCTGCAATGCGCGGCGCGCTTCAACGCTTGGCCCCCTTCGCGGCAGGGGCCGGTGGCTCCAGCGCGCGGGCCAGACGCGCAAAGGCGCCGCGAATACCCTTGGGCGCATCCTCGGCCACGAACCCGTCCAGCGCGGGCCAGAGCTGCACGGCGCGGTCCACCAGCGGATCGGACCCTGCCTCATAGAGCCCCGCCTGAATCATCATCTCGGCGCGGGCATAGGCCCCCAGATAGCGCCGCGCCTCGGCGATGCGCGCATTCTCCTCGGGCGTGGCGCAATGGGGCAGGGCGCGACTGACCGAGCGTAACACATCGATGGCCGGAAAGCGCCCGCGCTCGGCGATCGCGCGGTCCATGACCACATGCCCGTCCAGCACCCCGCGCAGGATATCGGCGACGGGTTCCTCCATATCCGAGCCGGCGACCAGCACGCTGAACACTCCCGTAATCGCGCCGATATCATCCTGCCCGGGGCCCGCGCGTTCGGCCAGCGCCATGATCCGGTGGCCCAGCGAAGGGGGGTGGCCGCGCAGGCTGGCCGCTTCGCCCGCCGCCAGCGCAACCTCGCGATGTGCCTCGGCCATGCGGGTGATGCTGTCGGCCAGCAGCAGCACATGCTTGCCCTGATCGCGGAAATGTTCGGCCACGCACATCGCCGCCTGCGCGCAGCGCACCCGCGTCAGGGGCGGCCGGTCCGAAGTTGCAGCGACGACAACCGCGCGCGCCAGCCCCTCCGGGCCCAGCACATCCTCGACGAACTCGCGCAGCTCGCGCCCGCGTTCGCCCACCAGCGCGATCACGACAACATCAGCCTGCATATGCCGCGCGAACTTGCCCAGCAGCATGGATTTGCCCACGCCCGAGCCTGCGAACAACCCGATCCGCTGGCCGCGCACCACCGGCAACATGGTGTTGAACACGGCCATTCCGGTATCCAGCCGCGCCCCCAGCCGACCGCGCCGCGCAGGCGCAGGCGGTGCGCTGTCCAGACTGCGCAGCACCGGGCCGGGGACCAGCGGGCGGCCATCCATGGGGCGGCCATAGGGGTCGATCACCCGGCCGATCCAGCCATCATCAGGGGCGATGCCGCGCGCGGGGCAATGCTCGGCCCGGTCGCCAATGGCCAGCCCGTCGCGCGGGCCATCGGGCAGGGCCAGCGCCTCATCCGCGCTAAGACCCACGATCTCGGCGCCCATGCAGGTCTGCCCGCGCGTCCCGATCTCCAGCCAGTCGCCGATCCGCGCCTGCCGGGTCAGCCCGGAGACGGCGACCAACTGCCCCTCGATCCGGCTGATCCGCCCGTAAACCCGCACCGGGCGCAGTTCCGCCACCTGCGCCTGCAGCGCCTCCAGAATCTCCATCACGCTCTCCTTCCTGTCTCGTGGTTACCGAACCTTAAGCGAATCAGCCTTAAAGCTTGGTGTAGCGATTGACGGGAGAAGCCCTCATGTTCGACATACCTGACCTGATGCGCACGGCGCAGGACCTTGCGCGCCATTCCGGCGCCCGCCAGACCGTGATTGCGCAGAATATCGCGCAGGCCGATACGCCCGGCTACCGCGCGCAGGATCTGCCGCCCTTTCATGCGCAGGCCGACCGCGCCCTTGCCGCCACGCGCCCCACGCATCTGGATGCCGGCGCCCGGCCCGCGGAACTGACACCGCGCACGGATCGCAGCGCGCCCGCTCTTTCACCCAATGGCAATACAGTCTCGCTCGAAGGGCAGATGATGCAGGCCGCCCAGACCCGTCAGGCGCATGACATGGCGCTGTCCACCTATACATCTGCCCGCGCGATCCTGCGCACGGCGATGGGCCGCTAGGGGGGGGCGCAGTCATGTCCGATCTCTTCGCCAGTTTCGCCCTGTCCGCCTCTGGGATGGAAGCGCAGGCGCGCCGCCTGCGCCATGTCTCGGAGAATATCGCCAATGCCGACACACCCGGCTACCGGCGCAAGACCATAGATTTCCGGGCCGAGATGGACCGCGATACCGGGTTGTCGCGCGTGGCCACCGGCCCTGTCCAGCTTGATCCGCGCGAATTGCCCCGCGTCTATGACCCGTCCCACCCGCTTGCCGATGAGGACGGGTATCACGACGGCTCGGGCGTCGATCTGATGATCGAGATTGCCGACGCGCGCGAAGCCGGGCGCAGTTATGAGGCCAATCTGCGTGCTTTTGACCAGACACGCCAGATGACGCAGGGCCTGCTGGACCTGCTGCGCCGCTGATTTCCAGAAAGGAATATGCAATGACCCTCTCACCCGCTGCCGCGATACAATCCTATGATCAGGCCCGCCGCGCCGCCGCGCCCGCGCCGAGGCCAGAGGCCGATACCCGCGCCGAAGGGGTGTTCGGCGCAGCCCTTGGCCGCTTTGCCGACGGGCTGGCCAAGGATGAGGCCACGGCCACGCAGTCACTCGCGACCGGGGCGGACCCGCAGGCATTGGTCGAGGCGCTGGCCCAGACCGAACTCGCGGTCGAATCCGTCGTCGCCGTGCGCGACAAGGTGGTCGAGGCCTATCTCGAAATCCTGCGCATGCCGGTCTGAACCATGCCTGAGGCCGTCTTTTTCGACACGCTGCGCCACGGGCTATGGGTTGCGACGATGGTCGCAACCCCGATCCTGACCGCCGCGCTGGCAACCGGCATCGCGGTCGGGCTGTTTCAGGCGCTGACCTCGATCCAGGAAATGACGCTGACCTTCGTGCCCAAGCTCGCCGCCATCGTCGCGGTGTTCTGGATCTCGATGAGTTTCATGAGCACAACGCTGGTTACGTTCTTCCACCGCGAAATCCTGCCCCTCATTGTCGAGTTCTGATCATGGATAATGCCAGTTACGTCACCCTGACCCGGATGTCGGGCCTGAACCGCGAAATGCAGGTGATCGCCCATAATGTCGCAAATTCCGGCACGTCGGGGTTCCGGCGAGAAGGGCTGATCTTCTCGGAATTCGTGCGCGGGGGCGAAGGGCACGAACCCTCGATCTCGATGGCGCTGGGCAACACGCGCCAGACCTCGGATCTGCAGGGCGCGCTGGCACAGACCGGCGGCGCGTTCGATATGGCGATTGAGGGCGAGGGCTATTTCCAGGTCGAGACCGCCGCAGGCCCGCGCCTGACCCGCGCGGGCAGTTTCACCCCGAATGAGGCGGGTGAGCTGGTCAATATGGACGGCCACCGCCTGCTCGATGCCGGGGGCGCCGCGATCTTTGTGCCGCCCGATGCCGGGCAGATCGCGATGTCGCGCGACGGCACGCTGTCCAGCGACGGGCTGCCCTTTGCGCAGGTGGGCCTTGTCCGTCCCGCCGATCCCGTCACCCTGTCGCGCGCCGCCGGCACCTTGTTCGAGGTCGAGGGCGATATCGAGCCGGTCGAGGCGCCTGTCATCCTGCAGGGCTTTTTAGAGGAATCGAATGTCAATCCGGTGATGGAGCTTGCGCGCATGATCGAGGTGCAGCGCGCCTATGAACAGGGCCAGCGGCTGCTGGACCGCGAGGATGAGCGCATCAAGAACGTCATCCAGACCCTTGGCCGGTAACAAGAAAAAGGAAACATCAGATGAAATCCCTCCATATCGCCGCAACCGGCATGAGCGCGCAGCAGATGCGCGTCGATACCATCGCCAACAACCTCGCGAATATGAGCACGACAGGCTATAATGCCCGGCGCGCCGATTTCGCCGATCTGCATTATCAGCAATTCGCGCGCGCGGGCGCGATAAGCGCGCAGGACGGGACAGTGCTGCCGACAGGCGTGCAACTGGGCCTCGGGGTGCGCCCCTCTTCGGTCAGCATGCAGGTCGAACAGGGCGCGTCAGGCTATACCGGCGGCGATCTGGACCTCGCGATCGAGGGGCGCGGCTTTCTGGAGGTCGTGCTGCCCGATGGCCAGCCTGCCTATACCCGCGACGGCGCGCTGCATCGCACGGGCGACGGGCTGATTGTCAATGCCGAAGGCTTCGAGGTCGTGCCCGGCATCACCATCCCTGATGACGCGCGCGCTCTCTCGATCAATGCCGAGGGCGAGGTCTATGCCTATTTCGCGGGCCAGGTTGAACCGCAGCTTCTGGGGCAGATCTCGCTGGTCGGGTTCTCCAATGAAAAGGGGTTGGAGGCGATGGGTTCGAACCTGTTTCTGGAATCCGCCGCCTCTGGCCCGCCGGTCGTCGGCGCGCCGGGCACGGACGGGCTGGGCACGCTGCGGCAGGGCTATCTGGAGGAAAGCTCGGTCGATGCCGTGCGCGAGATGACTGACCTGATCAAGGCGCAGCGCGGCTATGAGCTGAATTCCAAGATCATCACGGCGGCCGATCAGATGCTGGCCGCCACGACACAGGTACGTTGATGCGCTGGCTGATGCTGGTCCTGCTGCTCTGGCCGCAAGCGGGGTTTGGTGAATCGCTGGTGGCCACGCGGCTGATCCGCGCGACCGAGGTGATCGCCGAGGGCGATGTCACGCGCCACCCGCAACCCGTCAGCGGGGCCGCACAGCACCCCGATCAGGTCATCGGGCTGGAGGCGCGCGTCGCGCTTTATCCCGGTCGTCCGATCAAGCTTGCCGATCTGGGCCCCGCCGCCGTGGTCGAGCGCAATGACATCGTGCGCATGGTCTATCGCCGGGGCGGGCTGGTTATCCTGTCCGAGGGCCGCGCGCTGGCACGCGCGGGGCTGGGCGACACGATCACGGTCATGAATCTGGGCTCGCGCCAGTCGGTTCAAGGCGTGGTCACGACGGCAGGTCTGATCGAGGTCACGGGCTCCTCCGGAGCGATGGAGTAGGGGCGCGCCATGCAAGGAATGAAATCATGATGAATCGCCTGGCCCTTGTCTGTACTGCGGGCCTGTTGCTGCCCGCTTGCGAACCGCTGAGCGAGGTGGGCCGCGCGCCCGAGTTCAGCCCGCCCGAACAAAGCGTGGAGCATGCGGCGCTTTACCGTATCCCCATGCCCGAGACGACGACGCGGGCGCGCGATGTCGATCAGGCCTCGCTCTGGTCGTCCAGCCAGCGCTCGCTATTGGGCGACCGGCGCGCGGGGCGGCCCGGCGACATCCTGACCGTGGTGATCGAGATCGATGACCGCGCCGAGATCTCGAACAATACCTCGCGCGGACGCTCGGGGTCCAGCACCATGGGTGTTCCGAACTTTCTGGGCGTGCCGCAGGCCATCGACCGGCGCCTGCCGGGCGGGCTGAGTGTCGCGGACGGCATCGACGCGAGCGGGTCCACGGATTTCTCGGGCAGCGGGTCCGTGCGGCGGAATGAAAGCCTGACACTGCGCGTCGCCTCGACCGTGGTAGAGCGCCTGCCCAATGGCGTTCTGCGCATCGAAGGGCAGCAGGAAGTGCGCGTCAATCACGAATTGCGCCAGTTGCTGGTTACTGGCCATGTCCGGCCTGAAGATATTTCGCGCCAGAACGAAATCACCTATGACAAGATCGCGGGCGCGCGGATTTCCTATGGCGGGCGGGGCATCATCTCGAACGTGCAGCAGCCGCGCTATGGTCAGCAGATCACCGATATTCTGGCACCATTCTAGAGAGGGCATGAGGGCATGGGCAAGCTGATCGCATTGGTGCTGGTCTTGCTGGGCGTGGGCGCAGGGCTGGGGGCGGGGCTGTATCTGCGCCCCGTGCCAGAGGTCGATGTGGCAGATCCACCGCTTGAGCCCGCACAGCCGGACGTCACGCTCGGCAGTTTTGAGTTTGACAGCCAGTTCGTGGTGCCGCTGGTCACTGACGATCAGGTCACGCAGCTTGTCGTGATCAAGCTCGCGCTGGAAATCGATGAGGGATCGCGCGAGGCCGTACATTCCAGCGCGGCGCGTCTGCGCGACAGCTTCCTGCAGGTGCTGTTCGATCATGCCAATAGCGGCGGGTTTCAGGGTGCGTTCACCACGCAGGACAATCTGACCCGCCTGCGCCGCGCCCTGCGCGAGGCGGCGCAGCACCGGCTGGGCGCGGGCGTCGTTCAGGATGTGCTGATCACGGATATCCTGCGCACCAGCGCCTGACGGAGCGGCGGGTGTTGACTGTCCGGCATGGCTGGCGCAGCCTGCGCGCGAACCCGAACCGCACGCAGGATCCAACGCATGCTTCATGACCCGACCCCCAAACTGCCCGATGATCTGATGACCGGACTGGCCGATCTGGCCGTGCATGTCGGGCTGAACCTGCAGCCCGGGCAGGACCTCGTGATGACCACGCCGCTGGGCGCGCTGCCGCTGGCGCGCGCCATCACGGCAGCGGCTTATCGCGCGGGGGCCGGGCTGGTCACACCGCTGATCAATGACCCGGCGATGACACTGGCGCGCTATGAGAATGCGCATGCCGAGAGTTTCGACCGCGCGCCCGGATGGCTGTATGACGGGATCGCGCAGGCATTTAATGATGGGGCCGCGCGGCTGGCGCTGGTGGGCGATGACCCGATGCTGCTGTCCGGGCAGGACGCGGCCCTTGTCGCGCGCGCCAACCGGGCCAATGCGACCGCCTATCGCCCGGCGCTGGCGGCGATTTCGGGCTTTGCGATCAACTGGTCGATCATCGCCTGCCCGAGTGCCGACTGGGCCGCGCGCATCTTTCCCGACCTTGCCCCGGATGACGCGCTGGCAAAACTGGCCGCCGCGATCCGCATGACCGCGCGGCTGGACCATGCCGACCCCGTCGCCGCCTGGACGGCGCATAACCGTGATCTGGCCGAGCGCTGCGCAATGCTGAATTCTGCGCGCTTTGACGCGCTGCGCTTTCGCGGGCCGGGAACGGATCTGCGCGTGGGTCTGGCGCAGGGGCATGTGTGGCAGGGCGGCGCGGCGACCGCGAAGAATGGCGTGACCTGCAATCCGAACATCCCCACCGAAGAGGTCTTTACCACGCCTGATGCCGCGCGGGTGGACGGGCATGTGCGCGCCACCAAACCACTGTCGCATCAGGGCAGCCTGATCGAGGAGATCGAGATGCAGTTCGAAGGCGGGCGCGCGGTCGCGGCCCGGGCGGCGCGCGGGCAGGATGTCCTGCGCGAGATGCTGGCCACGGACCCGGGTGCCGCAAGGCTGGGCGAAGTGGCACTGGTGCCGCATTCCTCGCCCGTGTCGCAAAGCGGGTTGTTGTATTTCAACACCTTGTTCGATGAAAACGCCGCCTCGCATATCGCGATGGGGCAGTGCTACGCGTCCTGTCTGGAAGGTGGGGACCGGCTGTCCAGGGAAGAGATTGCGGCGCGGGGCGGCAATGAAAGCCTGATCCATGTGGACTGGATGATCGGATCGGGGCAGATGAATGTCGACGGGCTGGATGCGGATGGCAACGAACGCCCGCTGATGCGCGACGGCGAATGGGTCTAGCTGCGTTTTTTCTGCTTTTCGCGCAGGCGTGACAGCGCCTCGATGCGGCCGAGACTGCGGGCCGTGCGGCGGCGCTGTTCGATCAGATCGGCGGTCTGGCGCGCAAGCGTCTGGTTCAGCCGCATCCGCTGCCCGCTGGCCCAGGCCAGATGCGCCTGCCGGACCTGAAACATCGCCGGATCATCGGGCGCGGGGCGGGGCGCGGACAGCCGCGCGATCTGCTCGGCGGTCGCGTCGCGCGCGCGGGCCAGCCGTGCCGTGCGGGCGAGTTCGTGATCATGCACAAGCTGCGCCAGATCGCCAAGCGCCTGCAGGCGGCGCGTGCTCATGACAGGCCCCGGCGCGCGGCCTTGCGGCGCATCGCCTCGGCAAAGCGGATCGCGGCGGCCACGGCGGCGAAATGCTGGGCGTCGATCTCCTGATCCAGATCGACCGAGGCATGCAGCGCGCGGGCCGTGGGCGGGTCGGAATGGATGGGCACGCCCGCAGCCTCGGCCCGTTCGCGGATGCGCGCGGCGATCTCATCGACGCCCTTGGCCACGCAGACCGGCGCGCCCGGATCGCTGGGCGCCCATTTCAGCGCGACGGCGTAATGCGTGGGGTTCACGACAACAACAGTGGCATCGGGCACCGCATCGAGCATGCGGTTCGACGCGATCTCGCGGCCCCGGCGGCGACGTTCGCCCTTGGCGTGCGGATCGCCTTCGGATTGCTTGTGTTCATCGCGCATTTCCTTGTGGGTCATGCGGTTGCGGCGCAGATGCTCGGCGCGCTGCCAGAAGAAATCGATCGCGCCGACGGCCAGCTTGACGATGAAGACCAGCAGCAGGAATTGCAGCACCAGATCAAGCAGCGCCCGCGCCGCCAGTGCGGGGCTCAGATGCATGCTGTGCAGCATGACCGGCAATTGCCGCATCAGGAACACCCACAGCGCGACCGAAATCACTGTCAGCTTGACCGCGCTTTTGGCGAATTCGAACAGGCCCTTGCGCCCGAACTTGTTCTTGGCATTCGCGATCACCGATATCCGCGAGAGTTTCGGCTTGAGCTTTTCCGGGGCGAAGATGACCACGCGCTGCGCGAACAGGCTGGCCCAGACCGCGAGGAATGGAAAGGCCAACAGCGGCAATATCGCCAGCCCGACGTGACCGATCAGCCCGCCGACCAGCGGGGTTCCCCGTTCGCTGAACAGAACCGACAGCCGGTCGGATTGTTCCAGGATGACAGTCCCTGCCTCTCCGATCCGGGTCAGGGTATACTGGCCTGTGGTCAGCGCCCCGGTCAGCAGGCCCAGAAAGGCCGCTGCCGTGTTCAGATCGGTCGAGCGGGGAACCTCGCCCTTGCGCCGCTGCTGATCGAGCTTTTTCTGGCTGGCCTCGAATTCCTTCTCGCCGCTCTGGTCGTCCTCGCTCATGGTGGCATGGCCCCCGGATCGGCCAGCAGCAGGTCAAAAGCCTGATACCACAGCGGCAGTGCAAGCGGCGCGGTCAGCATCAGCACGGCCAATCCGCCAAAGGTGATGGCGGGCGCACCGACAAAGGCGACCATCAGCTGCGGCATGGCCTTGTTGATCGCGCCGAGCGCGATGTAATACAGAAGCGACAGGATCACGAAGGGCATTGCCAGCGTAAAGGCCAATGTGAAGGCGCGCGCCGAATGCGCCAGCCCCCATTGCGCAAGGCTCGCGCCATCGGGGAAACTGCTAGGCGGGAACAGCGTGTAGGACATCACGATCAGCTCGGCCAGCCGGATATGCAGCCCGTTCATCAGCGCAAGCGCCAGCCCCGCCATGACCAGCACCTGCGACATGGCCGGTTGCGGGTCCGCCCCCGCGCCGCCGAAGAATTGCGACAGCGAGGTGGCTTGCGCGGCCATGGTGCCCGCGATCTGCAGCGCCATGACAAGGATCCGCAGCACTGCGCCCAGCACCAGCCCGGCAAGTGATTCCGTTGCGATCAGCAGGATCAGCGGGCCGGGGGCCAGACTGAAGGGGGGCATCTGCGGGGCGATGGCCGGGGCCGTGACGGCGGTAAAGGCCAGCGCGACCCCCAGCCGCACGCGCATCGGGACCACCTGTTCGCCCAGCGCGGGCATCAGCGCCATCATCGCGCCCACGCGGATGAACACGCCCAGGCTGCCCTGCGCCCCGGCGGCCAGATCCAGCGCCAGTGCTTCGAGCGTGTCGATCAGCGCGATCAGCGTCATGCCGCAACAGTGCCCACCAGCGCGGGCCGCGCATCGACCCCGATTTCCTCATAGGACAGGACTGCGGCGCCCAGCCCTCGCGCGGCCAGCACCGTGCGCAGGAACCGCCGCCTGCGCGCCGAGGTCACCAGCGCCGGGCTGATGCCGGATTTGCCCAGATCGCCGAGGGTCTGCGCGATATGCGTGCCCAGACGGCCGAAATCCTCGGGCGGCAGGGCGACATCGCTGCCATGATCGCCGGTCATCTGATAGGTGC
>PWWF01000432.1 GCA_003561595.1 Paracoccaceae bacterium
CGCGTATCGCATTTGAGATACATGACATTGCGCGGAGCAGATTTCAAGTCAGACGTAACAGATGGCACAGGGACCATCCTGCAGCTTGCGCTGGCAATGCGAATGACTATATAGTAAGGAGAATGATAGATAAGTAAGGAGCTCGTTCCATGCAGGAATCGACCATCACAGTCAAAGGCCAGACCACGCTGCCGCGCGATGTGCGCGCGGCTTTGGGTCTGACCAGCGGTGATCGTGTGCGCTATGTGATCCTTGACGGGGAGGTGCGCATCCTGAAGGCCCGGTCGGTCAAGGAATTGCGCGGCGCCCTTGCCCGTTCTGACCAGCGGCCAGTGTCCCTTGACGAGATGGATGAGGCGATTGGCGCGGCTGCGACCGAACGCGCCCTGCCTGAGCGATGATAGCGCTTGATACCAATGTGCTGGTGCGGTTTCTGGTGCAGGATGACCCGGATCAGGCGCGCATCGCCACGGCCCTGTTCGATCAGTTGACCGATGCAGAACCGGGCTTTGTCAGCCGCGAAGTGCTGGTCGAACTGGTCTGGGTTCTCGAGCGCGCCTATGGCTACACGCGGTCCGATATCGCGGCGGCGCTCGATGGGGTGTTGTCCGCAATCGAACTGGTGATCGAAGCGGCTGACGATGTGGGGCAGGCTGTGGAACGCTACCGGCTCGAAGGTTTTGGCTTTGCCGATCTGATGATCGCCGCTGCCGCCAGGCGCGCCGGGGCGCGCGAACTTGTGACCTTCGACCGCAAAGCCGCGCGCCTGCCCGATGTCAGGCTGCTGTCTGCATAGGCAAGATCAGAAGGCATAATCGTGTCGCGGGTGCAAAGGCTCAGCGCCTGACACCCATGCGCTGCCCTTCCTTGTCATCTTGCGTGGGCAAGGTCTGGATCATCCCTGTAACAGTTTCGCGGTCAAACTTCTCGGGCAGCTCGATCAGTGCGATGTCCGCCTCGCGCAGGGCCTGCCGCTTGATCGCATCGCTCTTTTCTGGGTAGAGGCGGGAACTGGCCCGACAGGTCTTTGCCCTGACCGAAGGCACGGGGATGATGTTTTCAGTGATGCCCTGTTCGGACCCTGATGAGATAAAAGCGATATTCCGGCAGGCGGTTGGCGGGTTTCTGGCCGGGTTGGACGGCTAAAGCCCACGCAGCAAAAGCCGCATGACCTCGGTGCCTGCGTCATCGTCCAAGGCTTCGATCCCCACCGCCAGCGCATAAAGCGCGCGGGGGGCGGCGGGGTCGGTGATGCCCGATCCTATGCAAAGATCGGTCAGAACTTCGATCCGGCGCATGTCCATCCGTTTCAGGGCCTCGGCCACATCGGGGGCTGACAGCGCCCAGGCCCGCAACGCGGGCTCCAGTGCGATCCCTCCATAAGACAGGTCACGACAGCCTGCCGCCAGAAGACACAATTGCTCCAGCCGACCGCGCGGCGGCAAGTCAGGGTCAAGCGAGGCGAGAATATCGCTAAAGGCGCGGGGTTCCCAAAGCATGATCAGCTTGGCCAGATAATCGGGCAAATCCTTGAAATGCCAATAGAACGACCCCTTGGTTGTGCCAAGATCGCGCGCCAAAGCCTCGGCGCGCAGGGCGCTTGGGCCGTGATTGGCCAGCGCACGGAAGCCGGCCATCAGCCAGTCTTCGGCACTCAGACGGGGGCGTGGGTTTTGGGTCATCGCAAAACCATACGCCACCGTATTGACAGGGTCAACGGCTGCGGCTAATCCATACGCAACCGTATGGAGGCCGTGATGCTCTGGACCCGTCTTGCCGCCGCCCTGATGGGCGCAACCGTTTTGATCCATGTATTCGCAGGCGGCCCCGAGGTGCATGCCCCTTTGCAAGCCGCCTTGCCCGATCCGGGGCTTGCCGCCTTTGCCGCCCTGCTGTGGCATGCGGTGACGGTGGTGCTGATCGTGCTTGCCTATGGGCTGTGGGTGCTGGCCGGACGGCGCGACCCGGCGCTGGAAATCACGCTTTCGGGGGTTCAGATCGGCTTTGCTGGCCTCTTCCTTTTCTATGGCCTGACGCGGCTCGGCACGGTCTGGGACATGCCGCAATGGGTGATCTTTCTGGCCCTCCCGGCGCTGACGCGCTTTGGCCAAAGCCGCGAAAGGGCTAACTGATGCAACCCGATCTTGTCGCCCCGCGCGAAACGCTCGATTTCTACGATGCGCGTGGCATCGACCTGCCGCATCCCATGACCGCGCTCGAGGGCTGGACCATGGCGATGCGCCAGCCCTTGCCCGGGGTTGCGCTGGCCTTTCGCATCCGCGATGCGATTTCCGCGCGCTTTGGCATCAAGCGGATCGGCGGGTTTTCCGGACGGCAGGATCAGGCCCCGAAGGTCGGCGACAAGCTGGATTTCTTTGTGGTCGAACGGATCGCGCCCGAGATCTTGACCCTGAGCGAACGCGACCGACATCTGGATGTCGTGACTTGCATCACAACCTATGACCAGCGCCTCACCATCACTTCGTCGGTCAAGGTCCATAACGGCTTCGGGCGGCTTTACATGATCCCCGTCGCCCCTGCGCATAGGCTGATTGTAACGACAATCTTGCGCAGAATCCGGCGTGAACTTGAAGACAGCTGACCGGGTTTTCGTGAATGCCAGTGGCACCTTCAGCGACGAGGTCCCCCAAATGACGGCGCAGTACCAGAACCGAAGAAGCAATTTTCCAAGAATGCCGCGCGATGAATAAGTAACTGCTTTCTAAAATGGTAACAGGAGCAAAACCCCGGGCGAAGTTGTTGGGTGAGGGTGCGTCCTATTGACTCGGTGGGGCCGAGGGGGCTGTTCAAGCTGGCAGTTTTCTGACTCGATCGGTGCATGTCGAAGCAC
>PWWF01000023.1 GCA_003561595.1 Paracoccaceae bacterium
AACAGTCCACATCCGCTGTATCCATCTAGCCACCTAGCTGGATAGGTGGGCTTTGAGCTGCGTATTGTCAAGGATATATGGGATGCTCTGCTCTTCTCACTCTCAATCCAAACGGTCGTTTGCATGAGCCTATTTGAATTGCAAAAGACGGTCCGAGATACCCACTGATCGAATAGGGACACCAACCCCGATGAGAAGATGAACCAACGGAGTATCATGGGTGAAAGTCAGGGCTTCTCGAAGCAATCTTCGAGGCGTTACATCGAAGCCATTCCGCTTGAGAGCCATTTGGCAAATTCCGCCTCGCTGACGTGCCCCGAGGCAAGATCCTCCATCATGTTCACACCTTCGACCGGTGCCGGCCGGAAGGAGTAGCCGTTAAGCCGCAGAAACGTGATTGCCACCACGAAGGCCGTGCGCTTGTTTCCATCCACAAAGGCATGCGCCTTGGAAATGCCGAAGGCATGGGCCGCCGCGATCTCTGCGAGGCCCGCATCAGTATATGCAGCGAGGTTCATCGCCCGGGCGCCGCCCATCTCCAGAAGCGCCCGGTCGCGCATTCCAGAGGCACCGCCATGCCGGGCTATTTGTCGATCATGAATGGAAATGGCAGCGGCAAGGGGAACCCAGATCGGTTCCGTCATGCAAGAGCCTGGAGAAGGTCGCGGTTCTCATCCATGACGATCTCTGCTGCCGCAAGAGCAGCCGCAACCTGAGGATCATGTGGCGTGATCTTAAGGCTGCCGTCATCACCGCGCATGACGAAAAGCGTGTCTCCCTCTTTGGCGTCGAGGATCGTCAACATTTCGGTCGTCAGGGTCATGACCGCGGAGTTGCCGACTTTGCGGATCTTGGTCTCAATCATCACACGTCCTCTTGGATATATGTAAGTATATACGCAGCTTACCGTGAGAAACAAGCTGTTTGAACAGGACGGGGGCTACAGCGGGGCCGAGCCTGATGTGATTGACAGGGAGGATGCTGTCCTGCCTGAACAGCCTGCACGTGATGCGGTGAAGTCAGCTGCTGAGCGTGCTTTCGATCTGTTTGACGCTGGCAAGATTGGCGAGGCTGGCCTTATGGCGGCGCTTGGCGTGCCGCGTAAGGGCTATGTGCCTTCAGAGACCATCGCGCATCGGGCGCTGGATGCCGTGGAAGCAGGGCGGCTCAGTGAGGCTGCGTTGACGCAGGTTTTGGGAGCATAGGCATCTTGTAAAATGACAGCGTATACGCTATCACTTTCGTATGCGGTTGGTTCTAGACACCAATATCATTGTGGGCGCGATGTTGCGAGAAGGCGGTGCCGCTCGCGCAGTGTTGCGGCTGTGCTTGCAAGGTGAGGTTCAGCCCATCATCGGCGTGGCATTGTTTGCTGAGATAGAAGATGTGCTGTCGCGCGAAAATCTGTTCCGAAAGAGCCAGCTGACATACCCTGAGCGGCTCGAACTGTTTGCGGCCTTCTTGAGTGTCACACGTTGGGTGCCAATCTATTACACTTGGCGTCCCAACCTGCGCGATGAAGCCGATAATCACGTGGTGGATTTAGCGGTGGCAGGTAACGCCGAATACATCGTCACACAGAATGAACGCGATTTCGCCAAGATGGAGTTGCAGTTCCCACAGCTGAAACTGGTAACGGCTGCTGAATTCATGGAGCTATGGAGGAAGAGATGAGCGTTGTGACAGTGCGACTGCCCGAAGACCAACATCAGCGCCTAAAGGCCATGGCACAGGCACGAGGCATCAGCCTAAACAAGCTGTTCGAACAGCTCACGGCACAAGCTTTGACGGAAAATGACATTGAGCTGAGGTATCGGCGGTTGGCGGCAACGGGTTCGCCTGCACGGGGGCTGGAGCTGTTGGACAAGCTGGACCGCCTAGAGCAAGAGCACTGACAGATATTTACAGCGCTATATGAAACTAAAAACGGCCTATTTTGATGTCCCTGATAGGCTACGCACGCGTCTCGACTGATGAGCGTCTGCCTGCCATCGTTGCTGCCATCAAGGGCACGGACCCCGACATAACGCTTCAGGCAATCTGCACCCGCCTGGAAGCAATGCGCGAGCGCACGCTGCCGCCCCGCGGGCGGACAAGCTGGCAGCCGTCATCCGTGAAGATGCTGCTGGAGCGAGCATAGAGGCCGGGGCTGCTTGGGTAGCCAAACAACCTTCTAAATCCCCCACGACATGGAAGGATTACAAGGCTGTAGCCAGCGCCAGGATTAGAGACTGCTCGCTCAAGCAAAGGGGTTGACGATGCGAAGCTGGCCTTCCACCAGCAGACCACTCTGCATATCTTCGCTCCACAGCGTGGTGCAGCCTGCAACCAAAGCGCTGGCGACGATCATCGCATCGTAGATCGAGAAGCCGTAACGTTCCGCCAGGGCGCGGCCGACGTCATGTGCCTGAAGGGTCAGGTCTTCGACGGGGCACAAAGCACGAACGCCCTCGAGAAACGCCCCTGCTTCCTCCCAACTGAGGCCAGCTTTGCGGCGGCAATTCACCAGCGCCTCGTTGAGCACCTGAACGCTGATCCGGGGCCCCTGCCCGAGGATTACCTCGGCGCGATCAGCCTTCGGGCTGTCTTCGAGCAGGTAAAGGACAACATTCGTGTCCGCGAATTCAGCGCTCTTGCGCTTCATCGCGACTTAGGCGGTCTGCGGCAGAAAGCTTGCCCCGGAAGCGGCGAAGACCCGTGAGCACCTCATCCGCACGAGCCAGACGACGGACTCTGTGTAGCGCGACAATCTGGATGAGAGGAGCGCGTCAATCAGGATGAGAATCCGTGGTCGCGATGTTTGAGATGGTGCCGTCTTTTTCTGTCGCGATCAAGGGATTTGTGTTTC
>PWWF01000318.1 GCA_003561595.1 Paracoccaceae bacterium
CAGATGCAGGCGGCCAGTGTGCCGGGCGGGCATTTCTTTCCCGATACTGCGCCCGAGGCCACGGCAGAGGCGCTGCTGGGTTTTCTTGCCTGAGCCACCCCGCCCGCAAACGGCAAGCAAGAGCGCCGCAGGCGCGCGCAGCGAGGGTGGGCGGGCGGGCCGTTTGCGGGCGGGGTGGCTCAGGCTGTCCGATGCGACTGACGCGCGTCAGCTGCGGCCCTCGCGCAGCCATGCGCCCAGTGCCAGACCGGCGGCCAGCATCAGCCACAGCCAGCCCGGAAGCAAGGCGGCGCTGCGCAATTCGGTGGTCAGATAGGCCTCGCGCGGGGTGACCCCCAGCCAGCCGCGCCCGGCGGCGGCGCGGCCTTCGCGCACTTGCCGCAGCTCGGGCAGGTCATCCTCGATCCGGGTGATCCCGCCACGCGTGGCATTGACCAGTGGTTGCAGCTTCTCGCTGGTCGCGATGGTTTCCTCGAACTCGCGCGGGGCTTGCGGTCCCAGTGCCACGACCGAGTCCAGATCCCCTTCTTGCAGACGATAGAGGCCGATATCGGGCGCGTCCCATTCCGCGCGGTAATCGCCCGGACCCTCTTCGGTCAGCGGCAGCTCGACCGTGTCGCCATCGGGTGTGGTGACAGTGACATCGCCCACCTCATCGCGCAGGGTGCGCCGGATCACGGTGATGCGCTGCCCCTCGGCGGTGCCGCGCAGGGTTTCCTCTTCCAGATCGGGCTCGCCCATCATCCAGTGTGCCAGACGGCGCAGCAGTTCCAGTTGCGGCCCGCCCCCTTCATAACCGCGATCCCACAGCCATGTCTGATCCGAGGCCAGAAGCGCCAGCCGCCCCGCGCCCACACGGTCCAGCACCAGAAGCGGCGCGTCACCCACACCGCTCATGACATTTTGTCCGCGCTGCGGCTCAAGCTCGATCTGGCGGAACCAGCGGCCCCAGCCCGGCCCGTCCTCGGCCGCGGGGGCCAGATCTTCCAGCCCGGCGGTGACCGGGTGGCGCAGGCCAAGCTCGGTCACGCGCGGGCGATACCCTTCCTCGATCACGCGGGCGGTGGGGCGCGCGGGGAACACTTCCCCCAGCGGAGTGCGCCAGATACTGTCCGCGCTGGCCAGTTCCGGCCCGCCCACGACCAGCATGGCGCCGCCCTCTTCGACATAGCGGGCGATATTGGCGAAATAGCTGTTGGGCAGGATGCCCCGGCGGCGGTAGCGGTCAAAGATGATCAGATCGAATTCCTCGATCTTGTCGACGAACAATTCGCGCGTGGGAAAAGCGATCAGCGACAGCTCATCCACCGGCACCCCGTCATGCCGGTCGGGCGGGCGCAGGATGGTGAAATGCACCAGATCCACCGCCGGGTCCGATTTCAGCAGGTTGCGCCATGTGCGCTGCCCGGCATTCGGCTCGCCCGAAACCAGAAGCACGCTCAGGCGGTCGCGCACCCCGTTGATCTGCACGATGGCGGCATTGTTGCGGGTGGTCAGTTCATCCTCGGCCTCTTCCAGCTCGAATTGCAGCACATTCATGCCGCCCTGTTCCAGCGTGACGGTAATCTCCATATCCTCGCCCACCGGCACCTCGGCCTGCATCATCTCGCCGCCATTGATGGCGTAATCCAGCGTGGCCGTGTCACCGGCATCGGCGGGCACGGCGCCCTGATCCTCGACCCGCAGGGTCAGGGTCACAGGCTCGCCCAGAATGGCATAGGCAGGCGCGTTGCGGATGATCAGACGGCGGTCCCAGTCATCGGCCTCGCCGGTTTTCAGCAGGTGGAAGGGCGCGGGCAGGTCGAGGCTTGGCACCTCATCATGGATCTGCCCGTCCGAGATGGCGAAAATGCCCGCGATCCGGTCGCGTGGCAGGTCGGACAGGGCCTCGTTCATCGCGGTGAGCAGTTGCGTGCCGGTATTGCGCGGCCCATCCGGCAGGTGAACGACGCGGGTGTCTATATCGCCCAGACCATCGAGCGAGGTTTCCAGATGCTCCAGCGCGGCCTCGGTCTGGACAGCGCGGTCGCCCAGGCGGTTCGAGGCCGTGTCATCCACGATGATCAGCGCGATATCCTCCAGCGTCTCGCGTTCTTCGCTGAGGATCGAGGGGTTGGTCAGCGCGGCGATCAGCGCAGTGGCCGCCAGCCCGCGCAGCCACCAGCCGCGCAGCCCCTGCCACAGTGCCAGCAGGACCATCAGGGCCGCACCTGCCGCGATCAGGGCGATCACGCTCCAGGGCAGAAGCGGTGCGAAGACGATATCCTGTCCCCCCATCATTGTCCCAGCCTGTCCAGAAGTGCGGGCACATGGACCTGATCGGATTTGTAATTCCCGGTCAGGACATGGGTGATCAGGTTGATCCCGAAGCGATAGGCGATCTCGCGCTGCTGCTCGCCGCTCGCACCCATGCCCAGCCGCACCAGGGGTTGGCCCCGTTCATCCATCGCCCAGGCCGCCGCCCAGTCATGCCCGCCGATGATCACGGGTGTCACTCCGTCATTGAGGTTGCGAAAGGGCATCCCCTCGGCCAGTTCGGCATCGGGGGGAGAGGCCTCGACCCAGACATCCTGCCCGGTATGGCGGCCCGGAAACTCCTGGATCAGATAAAAGGTGCGGGTCAGGACATGATCTTCTGGCACCGGCTCCAGCGGGGGCAGGTCGAGCGGGCGCGCGATGGCCTGTAGGCGACGCGCCTCGGGCGTGGTGCGGGTCAGCCCGGCAAGCTCGGCATCGCGGGTGTCGAACATGATCATGCCGCCGCCGCGCAGATAGCGGTTGAGTTTCTCATAGGCCGCGTCCGAGGGGATGGGGCTGTCCTCGGTGATGGGCCAGTAGAGGAAGGG
>PWWF01000024.1 GCA_003561595.1 Paracoccaceae bacterium
CTGGAGCAAAGCCAGGCGGCAGTATGGGTGGGTCAGATCCGGCTGGCCCGCGCCTATGAGGAAGTGCTGGCCCCCCATGGCATCACCACCGGGCAGGTATTGCTGACCCTTGATGACACGCAGGACCGGCGCCGCTATCTGAATTCGCGCACGACGCTTGGCACATTGCTGGGGCTGGGGGTTGTGCCCATCGTCAATGAGAACGACACCATCGCCACGGATGAAATCCGCTATGGCGATAATGATCGACTTGCAGCTTCGGTCGCGGTGACGATGGGGGCGGATCTGCTGGTGCTGTTGTCGGATGTGGATGGGCTCTATACCGGCAACCCGCAAAGCGACCCGCAGGCGTGCCATATCCCGCATGTGGACCGGATCACCCCCGCGATCGAGGGGATCGCGGGTGAGCCTGTCTCGGGCCTGTCGCGCGGGGGGATGAAGACCAAGGTGATGGCCGCGAAAACCGCCGTCAGCGCGGGGTGTGCCATGATCATCACCGCAGGCGCGGACCCGCATCCGCTGGCGCGGTTGCGTGACGGCGCGCGCGCGACGCTGTTTGCACCGCAGGGCGACCCGCGTTCCGCCCGCAAGCGCTGGATCGCGGCGATGAAGCCGCGCGGCGTGGTGCATGTGGATGCCGGTGCCGTGCGCGCGCTGGGGCAGGGGCGGTCACTGCTGCCCGCCGGCGTGCTGCACATCGAGGGGGATTTCCAGCGCGGCGATCCGGTCACGATTGCCGGGCCGGAGGGGGCGCTGGGTCAGGGGCTGGCGGGTTATTCCAGCGCGGATGCACAGGCCATTGCAGGCCACCATTCGACCGAGATAGAAGCGATCCTGAACTACCCGGGCCGCGTGGCCCTGATTCACCGAGACGAGATGGCATTATGACCCAGATCAGCCCTGAGATGTTGGAGATGGGCGCGCGCGCCCGCGCCGCAGCGCAGATACTGGCGACGGCCCGGCCAGAGGCAAAGACCGCCGCGCTGGAGCATGCCGCCGATGCCATCCTCGCGCAAAGCGCGGATATCCTGGCCGCCAATGCCCGCGATATGGAGGCTGCGCGCGCCAAGGGCCTGTCAGGGGCGATGCTGGACCGGCTGGCGCTGGATGAGGGGCGGCTGAACGCGGTCGCGGGCGCATTGCGCGCGGTCGCCGCACAGCCCGACCCGGTCGGCGCGATCATCAGCGCATGGGACCAGCCCACGGGGCTGCATATCGAACGGGTGCGCACGCCTTTGGGCGTGGTGGGCGTGATCTATGAATCGCGGCCCAATGTGACGGCGGATGCGGGGGCACTGTGCCTCAAGGCCGGGAATGCCGTGATCCTGCGCGGCGGGTCGGAGAGCTTTCATTCCTCGCGCGCGATCCATGCAGCACTTGTCGCGGGGTTGCGTGCTGCTGATCTGCCGGAGGATGCGATCCAGCTTGTGCAGACCACAGATCGCGCGGCGGTAGGCGACATGCTGCGGATGGTTGACCATATCGACGTGATCGTGCCGCGCGGGGGCAAGGGGCTGGTGGGGCTGGTGCAACGCGAGGCGCGCGTGCCGGTCTTTGCCCATCTGGAAGGGATCTGCCACATCTATGTCGATGCCTCGGCCGATGCGGACAAAGCGCGGCGCGTGGTGCTGAACGCCAAGACGCGGCGGACGGGCATTTGCGGGGCCGCCGAATGCCTGCTGATCCATCGCGATCTGGTGGATGGCCTTGGCGCACAGATCATCGCCGATCTGGTTGCTGCCGGGGTCGAGATGCGGGTCGATGCCGCGCTGGCCCATCTGCCCGGTGTGCAGCCCGCAGCCCCCGAGGATTTCGGTCGCGAGTATCTGGATATGGTGATGGCGGCCACCGTGGTCGAGGATGTCGAAGGCGCGATGGCGCATATCCGCACCTATGGCTCGCAGCACACCGATGCCGTGGTGGCCGAGGATGAGGGCGTGGTTGCGCGTTTCTTTGCCGGGCTCGATTCCGCGATCCTGATGCATAATGCCTCGACCCAGTTCGCGGATGGGGGCGAGTTTGGGCTGGGCGCGGAAATCGGCATCGCGACCGGCAAGATGCATGCGCGCGGACCAGTGGGCGCCGAGCAACTGACCAGCTTCAAATATCTGGTGCGGGGCGACGGGACCGTGCGCGCCTGAGCATGGTTAACGCGCGCTTAGGCATTAACCCTTTGTTTACCTTTGGGGTTACGCAGCGCCGGGCATGACGTATGACAGGCACATCCTGAAGGGTGTGAGGGATATGTCATGTCAGGTCTGCTGCGCTGCGCGCTGCTCGCGCTGGGGTGCCTTCTTGTGTCCGCCAATCCGCCTTGGGCGGCGGAGCCGGAGGCGCGATGGCAGGGCAGCTTTCTGGCCTTTGGCGGGGCTGCCAGCCGTGCCGAGATGCGGACCAATGGCGATGCGGCGCGCCTGCCACTGGCCAGCGGGCAGGGGCAAAGCCTGATCCTGGGACATGACTGGCAGCGCGGCGCGCAGGTCTTTGGTGCCGAGGTTGCAATGAGCTGGGCCAATGCGATGGGTAACGGCACCTGCGGCACACCTGCGCAAAGCTGTTCGCTGAGTGACAATCGCTATGCCTCGGTCCGGGGGCGGGTAGGGCTGGCGCAGGGGCAGGTGCTGGGCTTTGCCACGCTCGGAGTTACGCAGAACCGCTGGTGGCACGGGATGAACGGGCGTTACGCCTTGACCCATGATCGCGGGGTGGTCATGGGGCTGGGCGCGGAAGTTGCGCTGCGCCCGCGCCTGTCGCTGCGGGTGGACGGCGAACATATGCGGCTGGGGCGCAGGGCGCGCGTCGATGGGGCGCGCGGGCGCTTTCGCATGAACACGCTGCGCCTGTC
>PWWF01000067.1 GCA_003561595.1 Paracoccaceae bacterium
ACCGCACGGCTGCAATGACCCTGCGCGCCGCCCGCGCCGCGCTGGATGCGATGGACGGGATCGACGGCGCGATCACGATTGTCGATAACGACAGCCAGGACGGATCGTTCGAGGCGCTGGTGAACGGCACGGCAGGCTGGCCGCGTGTGCGGGTTCTGCAGGCCGGGCGCAACGGGGGCTTTGGTGCGGGCAATAATCACGGCATCCGCGCGGGACTGCCGGGCGGCGTGCGGCCCGATTTCGTCTATCTGCTGAATTCCGACGCCTTTCCCGAACCCGACGCGATTGTGCGCTTGCGCGATCATGTGCGCGCGCATAGCGAAGTCGGCTTTGCTGGCAGCCATGTGCGCGGCGAGGATGACATCCCCCATATCACCGCGTTCCGCTTCCCTTCGGTCTGGTCCGAATTCGAGGATGCGGCCAATACCGGCGCCATCACGCGGCTCTTGCGCAATCATATCGTGCCGATGGAGTTGCCCGCCCATGTGCAGGCCGTGGACTGGTGCGCCGGGGCCAGCGTGATGCTGCGGATGGACACGCTCGATCAGGTCGGGTTGTTTGATGAGGGGTTCTTTCTCTATTTCGAGGAAACCGACCTGTGCCACCGCATACAGGCCGCAGGCTGGGTGGGGCATTACCTGCCCGAAAGCCGGGTGGTGCATATCGGCTCGGCCTCGACCGGGATGAAGACATGGGTGCGCAAGCCGGATTACTGGTTCGCCTCTCGCGCGCGGTATTTCCGCAAACGCGGCGGGCGCCCCTATCTAGCGCTGGTGACGCTGGCCTATCTGCTGGGCGCCGGGCTGTGGAAACTGCGCCGCCTGATCGAACGCAAAGACGAGCGTATCGCGCCATATTTTCTCCGCGATCTTGTGACACATACTTGGCACGACCTGACATCGGTAGTGTCTGACCCACGTCACACCGGCAAAATTCGCAACGCGGGGGACAAAGCATGAGCGCCTTTTCAGCCATCCTGATCGGGGAAGAGGCCCTGATGGCCGAGTGCGGCGCGCAGCTTCTGGATCGTGGCCATGGTGTCGCGGCCGTTGTGACCGGCAATCCGCGACTGGCGGACTGGGCCGGACAGCGTGGCCTGCGTGTGGTTCCCCCCGGCCCCGATCTGGCGGCCCGGCTGGATGGCGCGGAATGTGACTGGCTGCTGAATATCGCAAGCCTTGCCGTGCTGCCACGCGATGTGCTGGCACTGCCCGAGCGGGGTGCCGTGAATTTCCATGACGGCCCGCTGCCCCGCTATGCCGGGTTGAACGCGCCCGTCTGGGCCATGCTTGCGGGCGAGGCGCGCCATGGCATCACATGGCATCTGATGCAGGGTGCCGTGGATACGGGCGATATTCTGCTGCAACGCGCCTATGACATCCGCGACGATGACACGGCGCTGACCCTGAACGCCAAGAGCTTTGCCGCAGGTGTCGAGAGTTTCGGCATGTTGCTCGACATGCTGGCCACCACGCCACTGGAAACCCGCCCGCAGGACCTGTCTGCCCGGACGCTGTGCCGCCGCGACGACCGCCCGGCCAATGGCGGACATATCGATCCGACCCGCCCTGCAGCCGACGGGGCGCGGCTGGTGCGCGCGCTGACCTATGGCCCCTACTGGAACCCGCTGACAACGCCCAAGCTTGCGCTTGCGGGTCAGATCGCCGTTGTCAGCGCCGCGCATGTGGTTGACGGATCGGGCGCCCCCGGTCAGATCCTGTCGGTCGATGCGGACAGCCTGACAATCGCCTGCGCCGAGGGCGCGCTGTGCTGCGCGGGTCTGCTGTGCCAGCAGGGTCTGCCGCTCTCACCCGAGATGCTGGTGCAGCCCGGTGATATGGCGCGCATGCCAGATGCAGACCCCGCACCTATGCTGGCGCAGATCGCAACGGGGGATCGCGCCTGGCGCGATGCCCTGCGCGCGATGCAACCGGCGCGCTGGCCTGCCGGGCGCGCCACAGCGCAACTGCCGCTCGATCCGGGCACGATGTCCAGGGCCGAGCAGATCGCCGCTTTCGCGCGTGCGCTTGCGGCCCAAAACGGCACTGCACCGCTCGATTTCGCCTACCACAGCGCCGCAATCGACCGCCAGCACCGCGCCGCACCCGATCACATCGCCACCTGGGTGCCGCTGCAGGCAGACCCCGCCCATGCGGACATGGCAGACGGGATCAAGGCATGCCTGACCCTCGCCCAACGCGCCCCCGGTTTTGCCCGTGACATTGCCGCGCGCGACCCGCAACTGGGGCCGCTTGCACCGCCCCCCGTCGCGATCTGTGACGGCGCAGAGGCACCCGACGCGGCGCTGGTGCTTGATCTCGCGGCAGGCTGCCTGTGCCACGACCCCGCGCATCTGGAAGAGGCGCTCGCACTGAAAGCGCGCATGGAAACGGCCCCCGACGCGCCCGTGGCCGAGGATGCGCTGAACGACACCGCGACCGACTATGACCGCATCTGCATGCACCACGCGTTCGAGGCACAGGTTGCGCGCACGCCCGATGCCATCGCGCTCACGCATGAGGCGCAAAGCCTGACCTATGCCGAGCTGAACGCCCGCGCGAACCGCGTCGCGCATCTGCTGATGGGGATGGGCGTGACGCCCGATACGCCTGTCGCGCTGTGCACAAAGCGCGGGCCGCAACTGCTGATCGGCGCGCTGGCGATTCTAAAGGCCGGGGGCGCCTATGTTCCCATGGACCCCAGCTACCCCGCCGACCGGCTGGCGCATTTCCTCTCCGATTCGGGCGCTCCTGTCATCGTCACCGAACGCGCGCTTGTGCCGTCGCTGCCCGGCCACGCGGCGCAGGTGCTGCAGATCGACACGGATGCGCGGCTGGACACAGC
>PWWF01000326.1 GCA_003561595.1 Paracoccaceae bacterium
AGACCCGCTCGCTGCACTTCCCGCTGATCGAGAACTGGGAGACCGATTTCTACCTGCTGGGCTGGGGGGTTCCGACCTTTGACAGCCAGTATGTGTTCGATTTCCTGGTCCATAGCCGCGAAGGCAGCTACGGCGCGTTCAACGGGTCGCGCTATTCGAACCCGGAACTGGACGCCAAGATCGAGGCGCTGGCCACGATGACCGACCTGGAAGAGCGCGACGCCCTGATCGCCGAGATCTGGGACGAGGTGATGGAAGAGCGCATCTTCCTGAACGTGCACAACCAGGTGCTGGCCTATGCCATGCGCGATGACATCAATCTGGACGTGCACCCGGAAAACCAGCCGCGGATGACCACGGTCACGTTCGACTGAGCCCGGCTTGACCAACCGGCCCGCGCGGGATAGCCCGCGCGGGCTCTTGCGTTTTGGGGCAGCCGTGCTGACCCAAGCCCTTGCCCGAGGTCCGACATGATCGCCTTCATCCTGCGTCGGCTGGTGCAATCGGTCATCGTGATGCTGACGGTGGCATTGGTCGCATTTTCGCTCTTTCGCTTTGTCGGCGATCCGATCGCCTCGATGGTAGGTCAGGAAACGACCCTGGCCGAACGCGCCGAACTGCGCGAGGCTCTGGGCCTGAATGATCCCTTCATCGTGCAATTCTGGAGTTTCGTCGCCCGCGCGGCCACGGGCGATTTCGGCATCTCCTACCGCTTGCAGCAGCCGGTGATGGAACTGATCCTGTCCCGCCTGCCCGCCACGCTGGAACTGGCCCTGGTGTCGGGCATTCTGGCATTCCTGTTTGGCGTGGGGTTCGGGGTCTACACGGCGCTCCGGCGCGGCAACTGGCTGTCCGGGTCGATCATGACAATCTCGCTGATCGGCGTCTCGCTGCCCACCTTCCTGATCGGGGTGCTGTTGATCTGGGTCTTCGCGGTCGAGCTGCAATGGCTGCCGAGTTTCGGGCGCGGGGACACGGTCTATATCGGCGACTGGTGGCGCACGGGGCTTCTGACCGAATCCGGACGCGCCTCGCTCATCCTGCCCGCGATCACGCTGGGGCTCTATCAGATGACGCTGATCATGCGGCTGGTGCGGGCCGAGATGCTGGAGGTCCTGCGCACCGACTACATCAAGTTCGCGCGCGCGCGCGGGCTGTCGAACCGCGCGGTGCATTTCGGCCATGCGCTCAAGAACACGCTGGTGCCGGTGATCACCATCACCGGGTTGCAGATGGGGTCGATCATCGCGTTCTCGATAATCACCGAAACCGTGTTCCAGTGGCCCGGTGTCGGCGCGTTGTTCATCCGGTCGGTGCAATTCGTCGATGTGCCGGTGATGGCCGCGTATCTGATGCTGATCGCATTGGTCTTCGTGGTTATCAATCTGGTGGTCGATCTGCTCTATTACGCCGTGGACCCGCGCCTGCGCGTGGATCGCGCCAACGCCCGGCACTGAGGAGGCAGGCATGACCGATTCTACACCCGAAGACCGCCCCAATGCCCTCGTCCGCGCCTGGGACAGCGATATCGCCTGGTCTTTCCGCCGCTCGCCGCTGGCGATCATCGCCGCACTTGTCTCGTTGATCATCATTCTGGCGGCGGTGTTTGCACCCTGGCTCGCGCCCCACGACCCGTTCGACCCGGGCACGCTGAACCTGATGGACGGCTTCACCCCGCCGATGGAACCCAATGCGTTCACCGGCAATGTCTACTGGCTGGGCACCGACAATCAGGGCCGCGACGTATTCTCGACCATCCTCTATGGCGCGCGGATCTCGCTCTTCGTGGGCTTCATGGCCGTGCTCTTCGCCATGGTGCTTGGGATCACGCTGGGTCTGATCGCGGGCTATCGCGGTGGCTGGCTGGACAGCCTGCTGATGCGCGTGGCCGATGTGCAGCTCTCTTTCCCCTCGATCCTGATCGCGCTTCTGATCTTCGGCGTGGCGCGCGGCTTCATCCCGCCCGCGCTGCGCGAGACCATGGCGATCTGGGTGCTGATCGTGGCCATCGGCCTGTCCGACTGGGTGCAATATGCGCGCGTGGTGCGCGGGGCGACGATGGTGGAAAAGAGCAAGGAATATGTGCAGGCCGCGCGCGTGATCGGCGCGCATCCGATCAAGATTCTGGTCCGCCATATCCTGCCCAATGTCATGGGGCCGGTGCTGGTGATCGCCACCATCGGGCTGGCGCTGGCGATCATTGCGGAGGCGACGCTGTCCTTCCTGGGCGTCGGCGTGCCGCCGACCCAGCCCAGCCTGGGCACGCTGATCCGCATCGGGCAGGGTTTCCTGTTCTCTGGCGAGTGGTGGATCCTGCTGTTCCCGTCGCTGACCCTGCTGGCGCTGGCGCTCGCGGTCAACCTGCTGGGCGATTGGCTGCGCGATGCGCTGAACCCGAGGCTGCGGTGACGGGACGAGGCACGATGGCAAAGCGAGGCTTGCGTGATCTTGTGTTTGCGGGCACGAACCGCCCTGCTCGGCCGTGCGCCCATCCACCCACCCCGCACGGCACAACGGGCCGGGGTCGTGCCCGCGTCAAGGTTCGCCAAGAAAGAAAAGGTGGCGCCGAATGACTGAACCGCTGCTTTCCGTGCGCGACCTGGTAGTCGAGTTTCCCACCCGCCGGGGCACTTTGCGGGCCATCGACCGCGTGTCCTTCGACCTGAAGGAGGGCGAGGTGTTGGGCATGGTCGGTGAATCGGGCGCTGGCAAGTCGATCACCGGGGCCGCAATCATCGGTCTGATCGAACCCCCGGGCCGTATTGCCGGGGGCGAGGTCTGGCTGCGCGGCGAGCGGATCGACAACCTGTCCATCGAGCGCATGCGCCGCATCCGGGGCAAGC
>PWWF01000104.1 GCA_003561595.1 Paracoccaceae bacterium
CAGCACGGGCAGCGCCACGCAACTGGGCAGTCCGGGGCAGGTCCGCCTGCTGGAGCCGCCGCATACCGGGCGCAACTATCTGCTGCGCGAAATGGTGCATGTCGTGGGGCGCAAACATGCACATAAGCTGCGGCTGATCGCGCTGGGCCTTGGCGCGGCCCTGCCCGTCGCGCTGCTGCTGTTGCCCACGGGCCATGTCGTGATCGGCCTCGCGCTTGTCGCCCATGTCACCGGCATCGCCGCCCAGCGCTGGCTCTTCTTTGCCGAGGCCGAGCATGTCGTCGGCCTCTATTACGGGCAACGCTAGGGAATTGCAGTTTTCACGCCCCGGCCAAGGCGCTAGTCTGGACCCATCCGGATGCCGAAGGCGCAGAGCATGCAGAAAACCATCCTTGACCGACTGGAAGCGCAAGGCCTGCGCGTGACCGAACAGCGCCGCACCATCGCGCGGGTGATCGACGCCGCCGAAGATCACCCCGATGTCGAGGAGCTGCACAGCCGCGCCAATGCGCTCGACCCGCGCATCTCGCTTGCGACAGTCTATCGCACGGTCAAGCTGCTGGAAGAGGCCGGCATCCTCGAACGCGTCGAATTCGGCGATGGCCGCGCCCGGTTCGAAGACAGCGAACGCGCGCATCACGACCACCTGATCGACATGGATACGGGCGAGGTGATCGAATTCTGCGACCCGGAAATCGAGGCGCTGCAGGAACGGATCGCGCGCCGCCTGGGCTACCGGCTCGAAGGGCACAAGCTCGAACTTCTGGGCCGCCGCCTGAAATCCTGACCACGCCCCGCGCGCGGCCTCTGGCCGGGGCGCAAGGGGGGGGGGGTGGGCGCACCGGACAGGGGCCGCGCGCGGGGCTACCCCAGATAGGCGCGCAGGCTGGGCGGCGGATCGGCCAGCAGGGCCTGCGTCGCATGGGGGCCGCTGACCGCGCCATCCGCAACCAGCAAGGTCTGATCGGCAATCGCCTCCACATCGCTGACATCATGCGTGACCATCAACAGCGTCGCGCCGGTCTCAGCGCAGATTTCCGCCACCAGCCGCAGCATCTCGGCCTTTAGCGCGGGGCCAAGCGCGGCAAAGGGCTCATCCAGCAGCAGAATGGGGCGCGCGCGCAACAAGACCCGCGCCAGCGCCACGCGGCCTTGCTGCCCGCCCGACAGTTGCGCCGGGCGCCGCCCCTCCATCCCGCCAAGCCCCACGCGCGCCAGCGCGTCACCCACGCGCGCGCGCTCTCCCGCATTCAGCCGCAGCGAGGGGCGCAGGCCCAGCGCGACATTCTCCGCAACCGTCAGATGCGGAAACAGGTTGTTGTCCTGAAACAGGATCGACACAGGCCGCGCCGAGGGGCTGAGTGCCAGAAGCGACGCGCCCTCCCACATCATCTGCCCCGATTGCACCGGCACAAAACCCGAAATCGCGCCCAGCAGTGTCGATTTCCCGGCACCCGATGGCCCGATCACACCGACGCGCGCCCCGCGCGCCACCTCCAGATCCGCGCGCAGCCGGAACCCGGTCTGCACAATCTCCAGCCCCTCAAACCTCAGCACGGCCACGCCCCCAGCGATCACAGACCCAGAACAACAGAAGCGACGCGCCCAGCAGCAGCACGGCCGCCCCGGCCGCATCGGCCTGACGATAGGCCAGCATCAGCGAATAAAGCTGCATCGGCAATGTCGCCCCCTCGCGTTCGGCAAACAGCATGATCACGCCCAGATCGCCCATCGACAGCGCCGCCGTCAGCCCGGCGGCAAAGCCCAGCGGGCGGCGCAGGCGCGGCAGGGTAACAATGCGCAGCCGCGCCAGCCCGTGCAGCCCCAGCGCATCGGCCAGCCTGCCTTGCGTGGCCTGCACCTCGCGCAGCCCCGGCAGGATCAGCCGCAGCGCAAAGGGCAGCGCCATGCCCGCATTGACCAGCATTGTCACCACCAGCGCCCAGTCGCGCGGGCTGGTCACTGGTAGCAGCAGCACGAACAGCCCCGTCCCGACCACCAGTGACGATGCCGCCAGCGGGGCCAGCCCCAACCCTTCCAGCGCCGCCCCGCGCGCGCCGCCCAGCGCCAGCACGGCATGCGCCAGCGCCAGTGTCATCACGAGTGTCACCACTGTGGCCCCCAGCGCCACGATCAGCGAGCGCAGGGCCGAGTGCCAGACCTCGGGCGGCAGCACCGGCACTTGCGCGATCCCCCGCGCCACGATCATGCCGAGCGGTGTCAGCAGAAACAGCGCGGCCAGCGCGATCAGCGCCCCGTCCAGCCATCCGCGCCCCAGATCAAACCGCTGCACGGGCCGGTCCATCCCGCCGCCCAGCCCCGCAGGCAAGGCCACGCGCCAGGCCAGCAGCGCCGCCGCCGCGCACAGCCCGAACTGCAGCAGCGCCAGCATCGCCGCGCGCCCCATGTCATAATCGAACCGGAACGCCTGATAGATCGCCAGCTCGACCGTGGTCGCGCGCGGCCCGCCCCCCAGCGTCAGCGCCACGGCGAAAGAGGTCAGGCAGATCAGAAAGATCACCAGCACCGCGCCGGGCACTAATTCGCGCAGCATGGGCCATTCCAGTTGCCGGAACATCTGCCAGGGCGAAACCCCCAGCGAGGCCGCCAGCCGAAACCTCTCTGCCGGGATCGACCCCCAGCCCTGCAACAGGATGCGCGTGGCCAGCGGCAGGTTGTAGAAAACATGCGCCAGCACCACCCCGTGCAACCCGTAGATACTGATGGGCGACGCGCCCACGGACCCCAGCCCCTGATTGACCAGCCCCGACCGGCCAAACACCGCCAAGAGGCCCAGCACCGCGACCAATGTCGGCAGGATGAACGGCGCGCCCATCAGCG
>PWWF01000410.1 GCA_003561595.1 Paracoccaceae bacterium
CACGCGCGGTCCGGGTCCTCTGGGGCTGCCTGCAGCTGCTGATGGTGGTGGTGCTGCTGATGACCGGCGGTCTGGAGAGCCTGCGGACGGTTTCGATCATCGCAGCCTTCCCGTTCATGCTACTGATGATTCTGATCGCGGTCTCGCTGTACCTTGATCTTTCGCAGGAGATCGCGGCGCGCGACGAGAAGGCGCGAGTGCTCGAGCGGCGGATCGAACGCCTTCTGCTGCGGGAATCCGAACGCGTGGCAGCTGAGCAAGCCGAGGCCGAAGTTCATCCAACAGTTCCCGAAGGCTCTGAGCCGATGACCTTGCCAAGCTCGGAAGAGAACAGCGCCAGTAACTGAAAATCTGACGCCCCGGATAAATTTCCCGCTCTTTGTCGCCTTCTCAAGGATGACAGCGCATTTCTTGCAGCTTCAGCTGACCGGGCGCTCGCCTCACGGCCCCAGCAATTCGACCGGTGCCAATCTCTCCGGAAAATTCGTCAGCGGACGCCCAAGAGCGTCGGTGTGCAGGCGGTTTTCGCTGCATCTGCAACAGGTGGCTGTGTCCGCTGAGCGGCCGTCGATGGGATGCGCTCCAGACGACCGCCTTTGCCCTTCCCTGCCGGAAGCTCCGCGGTCTCGTTGGCAGTGCAGGTTGCCTATTCGATGCCTCCGCTATCTTGGCGCCTCACACCTCCAGCCAGCAACTCGTTCCGCTTTCCCTGATCACCTCGCGCCAGGTGGGATGGCCGCCGAAGAGGTCCTTCAACCGCTTCACGGACGCGCCGCACTCGGCCTCTTCGAGCACGCGAGCGACCGGCAGAAACGGGTCGCCAGCGAGCCATGCCCCGGCAAGCATTGACACGGCGACCTTCTGCTTTCCGCCGGTGAATTCGTGCAACCTGCCATGAACGCTCAGTACGCCGCCGTCGCCCGATACCCACACCGGGCCCGTGTGATCCGGCCCCCTCATCAGCCGAGCCGCCAGGATGTCCGGAGCAACGGCGAGCCCATCCTCGTGATCGACCACATCGGACAGGGCCACGAGTTCATGGCCATTCAGAAAGGGTGCGCGACGCTGGTCCTGGCTGTCGAGGACGATGACCACGCGAAGGCCTTCCGAGGGACGCCGCTCGACGAGCTGGCGGAACTCCTCGAAGGCCCGTGGCGTCGACAGCCCACGCGCAACCCAGAGCCCGACGCGCGCCCTGCGCCTCGGCAGACGGGCCGTCCCGAAATCCAGCATCGCGCCGTCGAGGTAAGGCACCGGCTCCCGGCCGAGCGAGCAGTCGATCCGCTCCACCGTCCTCTTGGCCGCGCTGGCCATGTCCAGCACATAGACCCGGCGGAGTGCGCTATCCTCCTCGGCCAGCCATGCCGTGTTTCCGAGGTGGCCATGGTGCTCGGTGATAGGGTGGGCCATAACAGCGACCGGGCTGTCGTCCAGATCGTCCTCGGCGACGGACGCCATGGTGCTACCGCGTCGTACCAGAAGACCGGCGTCTATCAACTGCCGCCCGGGGGCGTGATTGTGCGCGAGTGCCATGGCCGAAACCCGCCCGTCGCGGGTCCCGGCGATGGACGAAAGCAGTCGGCGCGCAGCGGGATCAATCCTCGAAGAGCTGGGCGTCATCGACCAGGATCCCCCAACGGCGCAGGTATTTCTCGCCAATCATCTGCTCGGTCGCGGTGCGATCCTTCAGGTTGCAGCCATGCGGCCAGGTGATCGCAAGGGTCAGCGTGCGCCGCCTGTCGCCCTCCGGGCGCTTGGCAAGTTTCACCGCAAGTTTCGCCCGCGTGATGACAAATCCGTCGCGCAAGGGCGTGCGATCCTCGAACAGTTCTTCCGCCATCGACCAGATGGTGCCGTCCGCTCGGGCCATGTTCTCCAGCGTCACCCGGCGGCTGCTGTCGTCGATCGGCATTAGGCGAAGCTCGCGCACCTCGACGCCCTCGATTCCGTCCTCCGGATCGACCGGGAAGTCATATGGCGTCAGAAGCACGGACAGATCGTAGCACCGAAGCGGCAGGCGGTTTTCCTTGAACTCGATGCCAAGGAGGTGTGTCACCGCCGCCTTGACCATCTCGACCCGCGTCAGCTTGTCGTTGGCGATCACCTCGATACCGCCGTTTGCTGGCTCGTAGGTCACCGCTGCCTCGAACACCGGCCTATAGGCCTGACGAACGAGCGCTCCGTTTTCGTCGAAACGGAGCAGATCGTCGGGACGCCCCTCGCGGTAGATTGTCACCTGCACGAGGTCGCATTCGTCTCCCTCGTGGGTCGTCCTGACCCGGTCGAAGATGTCGACATGTGCATGGGCGGCGCCAGAAAACTCCTTGATCGCCGAGACGAAGGCATGACGGGCCGCTGCATCACGCTGAACGTCATGTCCAGGCTCGGTCATGTAGCCCGCCCACATCCGGCCGCGCCGCTGGTCCTCGGTAAAACGAACTTCCTCGGCATGGCGGAAGTGGTCCTGGGCGTTCAGAAACATCCAGAGCGCCCGCGCGTGCGGGTTCGCGAGCCCGTCAAGATAGGCTGGGTCCTCAGCTACACTGTAGAGCGCAGCCTGCCCCGGCTCATCAGCAAGCCCAGTGACGCGCTCGGCATCGTTGAGGATCCGGTCGCGCTGGCGCCGCGACATGTCTTCGATGGCACCTTTTAGCGGCCCGGGCAGCTGTTCCTCCGGCACCGTCCAATCGAAATCGGTGGGGAGGCCGATTTCCGGCCGGTCGAAGTATTCGCGAAGCGCCTCGCCGGGCGTCTTGCGAAGAAGGGCAGACAGAGCAGTCACGCTGATTCTCCTTGCGCTGATTCCATAGATCGGCTGATCTGCTTTTCAGCGTATC
>PWWF01000099.1 GCA_003561595.1 Paracoccaceae bacterium
ATGCGCTGCCCGCCGCGCGCTTCGGGCAGAAGATGGGCGATACCGGCGTGATCGACATGATGCTGGGCGCGCTGACCTGCCCCTTCGGTACAGGCCATATGGGCGTGACAGCAGAGAACGTCGCGCGCGAGCATGGCGTCAGCCGCGAGATGCAGGATGCCTTTGCCGTCGAAAGCCAGGCCCGCGCGGCGCGCGCGATTGCAGAGGGCCACTTTGCCGAACAGATCGTGCCCGTGCCGGTCCGCACCCGCAAGGGCGAGATCGCCTTCGAGATCGATGAACACCCCAAGCCCACGACGATTGAGACGCTCTCGGGCCTGCGCCCGGCCTTCCAGAAGGGCGGGACCGTGACAGCAGGCAATGCCAGCGGCCTGAATGACGGGGCAGGGGCGCTGGTGCTGGCGCGCGCCGATGCGGCGGAACGCGCCGGGCTGCGCCCGCTGGCGCGGATCACCGGCTATGCCCATGCGGGTGTGCGCCCCGAGGTGATGGGGATCGGTCCGGTCCCGGCGGTCGAGGCGTTGATGGCGCGCACAGGGCTGAGTGCGGGTGATTTCGATGTGATCGAATCGAATGAGGCCTTTGCCGCGCAGGCGCTTGCAGTCAGCGCGGCGCTTGGGCTTGATCCGGTGCGCGTCAACCCCAATGGCGGGGCCATCGCGCTGGGCCATCCGGTGGGTGCGACAGGGGCGATCATCACGATAAAGGCGCTTTTTGAGCTCGCCCGGACCGGCGGAAAACGCGCGCTTGTAACCATGTGCATCGGGGGCGGACAGGGGATCGCGCTGTCGCTGGAACGGGTCTGAGCGCGCGCCCAAAGCCCTGCCCGGATACCCCCGCCCCCGCAGGGGGCAAGCGCCCGCGAGCGGGGCATGGGCGGGTGGGTGGGGTCCCCGAGCGGGCGCTTTTCCCACGCGCCCGCACAGCGCTACCCTTTCGAGATCGCTTCCAGCCGGTCGCGGGGCAACTCGCCCGGCACGATGGTGATAGGGATGGGCAGGCTGCCAGAATTACGCGATAGTTGCGTGACCAGCGGGCCAGGGCTGGTGCCTTCGGTGCCCGCGCCCAGCACCAGAATGCCGATCTCGGGATCATCGGCGATCTGGGCCAGAATCTGCTCGACCGGTTCCCCCTCGCGGATCACCAGTTCCGGATCGATCCCCTGCCGGTCGCGCATCCATTTGGCAAACACCTCGAAATGCGCCTCGATCCGTTCGCGCGCCTCGGCGCGCATTACATCCGCGACCCCGATCCAGCCTGCGAATTCCTCGGGCGCGATGATCGACAGGATCTGCACCTGCCCGCCGGTATGAGCTGCGCGCAGCGCGGCAAAGCGCATCGCGTTCAGACATTCGCGGCTGTCATCAAGAATGACCAGAAATTTGCGCATCGTGCTCCTGACGTCCTCCCCGAGAGGCGCATCGTCGCGAAATCCTTGGCCAGTGTAAACAGAAATCATTGCATCGCCTGCCCCGGCACCGTCCGAATTGAGGGGCTCGCGCGTTCGGGGCCAGGACATGCAGGGCCGAGATATTCGGGGATTGTGCGCAGCGCCCGGGCTGACTAGTCTTGATCCAACCCGACAGGACAGGTCAGGCACGGAGGGCGGGAAGATGCGTGCGGTTGTCGTATTGGCGATGGGCCTCATGGGGGCCGTGCAGGTGCAGGCCGCAGGGGTGGCGCTGGTGCTGGGTGATGACGCGGCCTCGGAACAGACGGCGGCGACACTGGACAATCTGGGCTTTGACGTGATCCATGGCGTCAATCCCGGGCTCGATGAGATGCGCGCCCATCTGGCCAGCGCCCATTCCGAAATCCGCGCCGAAGCGCCTGACCGGGTGATCGTCGTGCTGTCGGGCAGTTTCGCCCATGCCCCCCATGCAGGCTGGCTGCTGGGCCCCGAAGGCGACCGCCCCACGCTCGCCCTCGCGGACGGGCAGGGGCTGCGGCTGGACACGGTCTTTGCCATCGCGTCCGAGGCCGAGGGCCCGGCGCTTGTATGGCTGGGCGAGCGGGTGGCGGCGCGCGAATTCGGGCTGGGGCTGCGCGCTGGCCTGCCCGAGACCTGGGCGCTGCCCGAGGGGGTCGGCGTGGTCAAGGGACCGCCCGCCGATATCGCGCGCGGGCTCGGGTCGCTGATGCAGCCCGGCACCGCGCTGTCGCAGGTGCTGTCACAGCATTCCAGCCTGAGCGTCGAGGGTGCGCCCGCGCTGGATACGGCCTTTCTGCCCGAGGATTTTGCGCCGCTTGCCCGTGCCGATCAGCGCGCCTTTGAGGCCGCGCGCGAAACCGACAGCGAAGAGGCCTATCTGGAGTATCTCGAAGCCTATCCCGAGGGTGTCCATGCAGAGGATGCGCAAGAGGCGCTTGAGCGTATTCGCACCGCGCCCGACCGGATCGAGGCCGAGCTGTTCCTGACGGATGATGAGCGCCGCGCAATCCAGCGGGACCTGTCCGTTCTGGGCTATGACACGCGCGGTATTGACGGAATCTTCGGGCCAGGCACGCGTGGCTCGATTGCGGAATGGCAAGAGGCGACGGGCCGCGAGCCGACGCGCTACCTGACCCGTGACCAGATTTTCGCACTGGCCGCACAGGCTGCTGATCGCGCGGCCGAGATCGAGGCCGAGGAGCGCGCGGCGCGCGAACGCGAGGAACGCGCGGATCGCGAGTTCTGGGCCATGACCGGGGCCGAGGGCGATGCCCCGGGGCTGCGCAGCTATCTGGATCGCTACCCCGATGGCATCTTTGCGGGGCTTGCACGCGAGCGGCTGGACCGGATCGATGCAGAAGAACGCGAGGCCGCGCGCGACCGCGATCTGGATGCCTGGCGGCTGGCGCGGCGGGTCGATACGGTCGCGGCCTATGAGCGCTATCTGAGCGACTGGCCCGAGGGCGAGTTTGCCGAACTGGCCCGGTCGCGGCTGGAAGAGCGGCGCCCTGCGCCAGAGCCGGAGCCTGCGCCCGACCCCTTGCCCGTTCCGGCTGACCCGGATGTCGAGCGCGCCCGCGCCGCCGAGGCCGCATTGGGGCTCAGCCAGCCCACGCGGCTGTTGATCGAGCAGCGTCTGGTGCGGCTGGGGCTTGAGCCTGGCCCGGTGGATGGGGTGTTCGATGCGCAGACCCGCGTCGCGATCCGCGGCGCGCAGGAACGCTTTGATCTGCGCCCCACGGGCTATGTCGATCAGACGCTGCTGACCATGCTGGTCAGCAACCTGTTCCGCGAGTTCTTCAATTGAGCCGATATCTGTCCGGCCCGTCCGCCTGCCTTTGCCCGTCACGCCCCACCCACCCGCCCGCGCGCCGGTCAAAGGCAGGCGGACGGGCCTTTGTTGCCTTTCCTAACGGAGTCTGCCCGCATGACTGCTTCTGATGACCGTCTGATCGTGGCGCTGGACGTGCCCAATGCGCTGGCCGGGTTGGAGCTGGCGCGCGCGCTGGGGCCTGACGTGTCTTTCTACAAGATCGGTCTGGGGATGCTAACGGGTGGCGGGCTGGCGCTGGCCAATGAGCTGAAGCAGGAACATGGCAAGCGTATCTTTCTGGACATGAAATTCTTCGATATCGGCGCCACGGTAGAGGCTGCCGTGCGCGGGATCGCGGGGTATGATCTGGATTTCCTGACAGTGCAGGGGGATCCGCATGTGGTGCGCGCCGCGCGCGAAGGGGCGGCGGGGTCGAACCTGAAGATCCTCGCCGTGACGGTGCTGACTTCGCTGGATCGCAGCGATCTGGATGACGGAATGATCCGCGCGGGCGATCTGGCCGAGATCACGCTGGAGCGGGCCGCGCGCGCGTTCGAGGCTGGTGCCGATGGCGTGATTGCCAGCCCGCAGGAGGCGCAGGCCATTCGCGCCATGCCACTGGCGGCAGGCAAGCTGATCGTGACGCCGGGTGTGCGCCCCTCGGGCGCGGCACCGGGCGATCAGAAGCGCATCGCCACACCTGCGGCGGCACTGGCGGACGGGGCGGACCATATCGTCATCGGCCGCCCCATCTGGCAGGCGCCCGACCCGCGTGCCGCCGCGCAGGCCGTCCTGTCCGAGATCGCGCAGGTCTGAGCGGCTGCCTGCCCGGGCCGCGCGCCGTCACTGTCTGGCGGACCAACTGAGCGACACCATGCGCCGTGTCATATACTCGCCCATCATCCCCAGCAGCAGCGCCACCAGCCCGAACACGACCGGATAGAGCGCCCAGGTATGCATCGGGTTGTAGTTGATGAAGGCAAACCCACGTGCCTGATCGATGGCCTGAAACAGCGGGTTCCACATGAAATAGTGCAGATATGCGTCTGGCAGCGAATTGGCGAGGAAAAACTTGCCCGACGCGACCATGTTCAGGCGCGTGATCAGCAGCGTCAGCAAGCGGCTGATCCCCGGCAGCCACGGCTTTATCGCGTAAAGCACCACGCCGATGGCCAGCCCCGCGAACCACACGGCAAGCAGCATCGAGAAGGCCGCGACGGGTTGGTAAATCTCGACCGGGGTCCAGAGCACATGGTAGAAGAACAGGATCACGAAGACGGTGAGCACCTGTATATACAGCTCACCCAGCGCCGCGCCGCCGATGGCGACAATCGTGTTCATCGGCTGGTGTTTCATCATCGAAGAGGTCGGCCCCTCGGCCCCGGCCACTGTGCTGATCACCTTGACATGGGCCATGAACAGGAACACCCCGCTCATCAGATAGATCAGCGTATCGCCCCGGATCGCGGCGGCCCGCATCCCTGCAAAGACGAAGATCAGCATGAACACGGCCACAAGCATCATGGTCTGCGCGATGTTCAGCATCAGCCCGATCAGCGCATTGCCATGGGACTTGCGCACATTGCGCACCGCTTGATGAAAGATCAGCTCCAGCGTGGTGAGCGCCTGTATCCAGATCGAACGGGGGCGGATCGGGGACAGCATTCGGGGCCTTTCGCCTGTGTGGCTTGTCGCGCGCGCGCAGATGGTATAGCCGCGTTAGAATAGGGCGAAAGTGATAAAGGCGCAATGAATCCGGCCCATTGCGCGCGAAGGGGGTGACATGGCGGCACTGCAGGACACGATGCGGCGACTGGCGATCGAGGCAGGCGCGGCGATCATGGCGATCTATGAGCGCCCCGACATGGATGTGCGCGAGAAATCCGATGCCAGCCCCGTCACCGAGGCGGATGAGGCGGCAGACCGCATCATCTCGGCCGGGTTGCGCGCAGCCTTTCCCGATATCGCGCTGGTGACCGAAGAACAGGCCGCCAGCCATGATCTGCAGGCGTCGCGGTTCTTCATCGTCGATCCGCTGGACGGGACCAAGGAATTCATCAAGCGTCGTGGGGATTTCACCGTCAATATCGCGCTGGTCGAGGATGGTGTGCCAGTGCAGGGTGTCGTTTATGCCCCGGCCAAGGGGCGGATGTTCCACACATTGGCCGAAGGCGGCGCGGTCGAGGAGCAGGGGGCGTTCGACCCTGAGGCAACGGGCGCAACAGTGCCACTACAGATGCGCAGCCCCGATGCGGGAGCGCTGATCGTCGTTGCGTCGAAATCGCATCGCGATGCCGCGACGGATGCCTATATCGCGCGCTACACTGTGGCCGACATGCGCAGCGCGGGGTCTTCGCTGAAATTCTGCCTGCTGGCGGCGGGGGAGGCCGATTTCTATCCGCGACTGGGCCGGACGATGGAATGGGATACAGCGGCAGGCCATGCCGTGCTGGCTGCGGCCGGGGGCGAGGTGCTGGATTTCGACACGCACGCCCCGCTGCGCTATGGCAAGCCCGGCTATGCCAATCCGTTCTTCATCGCGCGCCACCCGGATGTGGCGCTGGTGACCGGATAGCTTTGGCGCGCGGCGCGGCGCTGCGGCCAGGAAATCATGAAATGGCCATCTTCTGACACGGTTCGGGCCGTGAATCTGCCTGTTTTCACCTGTCATTAAGGCAGTGTCGATAGAGCAGAAAATGCAGAGGATCGGAGCATTTCATGAAGCGCAAGGTTACAAAGGCCGTTTTTCCCGTTGCAGGCATGGGCACCCGCTTTCTGCCCGCCACCAAATCTGTCCCCAAGGAGATCATGACCCTGGTGGACCGACCCCTTGTCCAATACGCGATTGATGAAGCGCGCGCCGCCGGGATCACGGAATTCATCTTTGTCACCTCGCGCGGCAAGGGCGCGCTGGAAGACTATTTCGACCGCGCCCCCGAACTGGAAGCGTCGCTGAAAGCCAAGGGCAAGACCGAGTTGCTGAAGGTGCTGGACGACACCACCATGGACAGCGGCGCCATCGCCTATGTCCGGCAGCATCAGGCCCTGGGGCTGGGCCATGCCGTCTGGTGCGCGCGCCATCTGATCGGGGATGAACCCTTTGCAGTGCTGCTGCCCGATGATGTGATCGCGGCCGAGACGCCGTGCCTGCAGCAGATGGTCGATGCCTATGCGCAGACGGGTGGCAACATGATCGCCGCGATGGAAGTCGCGCCTGAAATGGCGTCCAGCTACGGGATCATGGATGTGCCGCCCTCGATCGGGCGGGTGCTGCCCATGCAGGGCATGGTCGAGAAACCGGCACCGGGCACGCAACCGTCAAATCTGGCGGCCATCGGGCGCTACATCCTGTCACCGCAGATCATGCGCCATCTGGGCGAGATCGCCCCCGGCGCGGGCGGTGAGGTGCAGCTGACCGATGCCATCGCCTGCGAGATTTCCGAGCGGCAGAATGTCTATGGCTACCGCTTTGACGGGCAGCGCTATGATTGCGGGTCCAAGGCCGGGTTCCTGCAGGCGACGGTGGCCTTTGGCCTGGCCCGCCCGGAACTGGGCGAAGAGCTGGAAGGGTTTTTGCGCAGCATCATGGCCCAACGCCGGGCGGCTGAATGACGTGGCCTGCCTGATGCCCGCCTCGGCGCGATTGGCTGATCGCGGCATCAGCATGGCGGCATAAGGGGCCAGACACAGCCCGGTCCCGGAGTTTGCAGGGCGCGCGTGTTTGCGCGCCTGCATTCCTGATCGCAGGCGATGTGCATTGCTTTGCGTGCACCAATGGCGCGGGCAGATGCGCAGGCGGTGTTCCAGACCCACCAGGCGGGGCGACGCCTCGCGAGTTTGCGGCTAGCGCAGCGGGGCGGTCAGATCGGCCAGTGCGGCGACCGGGTCGGGGGTGTCCCAGACCTCTGCGCCAAGGGCGAAGAAATCGCTTACGGGGGCCAGTGCCGCGATCAGATCGCGGTTCAGCGCGCCCTCGGCCACAACAGGCATTTCGATCATTTCGGACCACCAGGCGAACAGGTCATGCGGGGCCTGCGCACCTTGGCCAAGGCTTGTCGCGCCCACCGGGCCGAAGCTGACATAATCGGCCCCGGCCTCGCCCGCGCTGATCCCGTCATGGCGAGATGTGCCGCAAAACACGCCGATGATCGCGTCAGGCCCCATTGTTCCGCGCAGCTTGCGCAGCGCGCTTGCTGGCCCGTCCAGATGCACCCCGTCCAGCCCCAGCCGGTCCACCAGCAGCACATGATCGGCGATCACCAGAGGTATGTCGCGCGCATGGGCAATCTCGCGCAGCGCATCGCCCGCGCGCAGCAGCGTGTCCTCGTCCTGCGTGGCAAGCGCCAGGCGCAGACAGGCGATGGGCTGGGCGTCGCACAGCCGGGCCAGTTGGTCGGGAAAGGCTTGCAGGTCGATCACCGGGGGCGTGATCAGGTAGATCTGCGGGGTCTGGTCGGTCATGGCCTGCTCGCTATGCGTCTGCTGCGGCCCTGTTAACGGACGGCCCTTGCCCTGACAAGCGGCGCTTGCCGCGACCGGGCCCCGACGATAGGAGAGGGCACCCCCACCGCCGGAGCGCCCATGACCCCAGAGCAATCGCCCCTGTTCGATGCCCCCACACCGCTGATGGTGCTGGTGCGCCCGCAGATGGGCGAGAATATCGGCGCGAGCGCCCGCGCCATGCTGAATTTCGGCTGCGCGCGTATGCGGCTGGTAGCCCCGCGCGATGGCTGGCCCAACCCGCGTGCGACGGCCATGGCCTCGGGGGCGTCCCCCGTGCTGGACCGGGCAGGCGTGTTCGAGAGCCTGCCCGAAGCCATTGGCGATTGCGATTATGTCTATGCCACCACCGCACGCGGGCGGGGGCTGACCAAACCCGTGCTGACGCCAGAGCGCGCCATGCAGGAGGCCCGCGCCATGCTGGGCGCGGGCAAGCGCGTGGCCGTGCTGTTCGGCCCTGAACGCGCGGGGCTGGAAAACCCGGATGTGGCGCGCGCCAATGCGATCATCACGGTCCCGGTCAACCCGGCATTCTACTCGCTCACCCTGGCGCAATGCGTGTTGCTGGTGGCGTATGAATTTGCCCGCCTTGGCCATGACGCCCCGGCAGAGGTGATGGAGATGGCCGGCACCGATTTCGCCACCGCTATCGAGCGCGAGAAGCTGGGCGATCACGTCGAGGAAAAGCTGAAGGCGGCGGGGTTCTTCTTTCCGCCCGCCAAGGCCCCCACCATGCGGCTTGCGCTGCGCAACATGTGGGCGCGGCTGGCGCTGACCCGCGCCGATGTGCAGATCCTGCATGGGATGCTGCGGCAACTGACGCGCGGGGGCAAGGAACGCTGAGGCGCGCTGCGACATAGCCGCCGCTTGAACCATGCGCGCGCAGCGACTAGCTTGCGCCGCGATAGAATGACAGGAGCGCTGAATGGCGAAAAACCGCGCTATTTTCGAGGAGGTCGGCAAGGACACCCCGCCCTCGCGCACAGCGGCCCCCGGCGGGATTGACCGCGCCCGGTCGGGCGCGCGGGGGGCGATCCGCCTGTGGCTGATGTCGCTTTTTGCGCTGGTCTGCGTGATGATCGTCGTGGGCGGCATGACGCGGCTGACCGATTCCGGCCTGTCGATCACCGAATGGCGCCCCGTGACCGGGGCCATCCCGCCCTACACGGCCGAGATGTGGGCAGAGGAATTCGAGAAATACCGCCAGATCGATCAATACACCATCGTCAATCGCGGCATGACGATGGATGAATTCAAGATCATCTACTGGTGGGAATGGGGGCACCGGCAACTGGGCCGCGTGATCGGGCTGGTCTGGGGCGTAGGGTTCCTGTGGTTCTGGCTGCGCGGACAGATCCCCACAGGCTGGACACCGCGCCTCTTGGCGCTGGGTGCGCTGGGGGGCGTGCAGGGCGCGATCGGCTGGTGGATGGTGGCCTCTGGCCTGACCGAGGGGATGGTGGCGGTCGCCTCTTACCGGCTGGCGGTGCATCTGGGGCTGGCCTTTGTCATTCTGGGCATGATCGCGTGGTATGCCTTCCTTCTCAACCGGCCTGAATCCGACCTGATCGCGGCGCGGCGCGCGCGCGAGGGGCGGTTGTTTTCCATGTCCACGGGGCTGATGCATTTCGCCTTTCTGCAAATCGTGCTGGGCGCACTGGTCGCGGGCATCGATGCCGGGCGCGGCTATACGGACTGGCCGCTGATGAACGGTGTATTCATCCCGCCCGAGTTTTTCGCGATGCAGCCGCTTTGGGTCAATTTCTTTGAGAACCCGGCCACGACGCAGTTCATCCACCGCAAGGCGGGTTATCTGCTGGTGATCTTTGCCGTGATCGTCTGGCTGCGCGGGCGCAAATCCACCCATGCGGCCACGCGCGCAGCGTTCAATGCGATGTTCGTGGTGATGGCCGCGCAGATCGCCCTCGGGATCGCGACGGTCATGTATGGCGCGCCCTGGCAATTGGGCATTGCGCATCAGGCGACGGCAGTGCTTTTGTGGGTGCTGATCATCCGCGCCCGGCATCTGGCGCAATACCCACGATTTGACCGCCTGCGCGGGAAAGGAACGCCTGCATGACCGCCTATGACGACCTGATGGCCCATGCCCGCCAGACCGAGGCGCTGTCCCAGATTTCGGGCCGGTTGGGCTGGGACCAGCAGACCATGATGCCACGCGGGTCCAACGCGCAGCGGTCCGAGGAAATGGCCGCGCTGGAAGATGTGCTGCATGCCCGCCGCACGGACCCGCGACTGGGCGATCTGCTGGACAAGGCCGAGGCCACGGATGAGACCGCCGCCGCCAATCTGCGCGAATTGCGCCGTGACTATGCGCGCAACACGCGGGTGCCCGCGCGGCTGGCCTCGGAGCTTGCGCGGCTGACGCCGCTGGCGCAGGCCGCATGGGAAGAGGCGCGGCTGGCCGATGATGTCGCAAGTTTCCTGCCCTGGCTGGACAAGATGATCGCGCTGCGCCGTGAAGAGGGTCAGGCGATTGCCGCAGGGGGCGACCCCTATGATGCGCTGATGGCCGATTACGAACCCGAGACGGATTCCGAGACCGTGGCCGCGACCTTTGCCCGGATGCGCCCGCGTCTGGTCGCCTTGCGCGAGGCCGTGCTGGGCGCCGACACCCCGCCCGCGCTGACCGGGCATTTCCCGCAGGACGGGCAATTGCGCGTCTCGCGCAGGTTGGCGGAACATTTCGGCTATGATTTCACGCGCGGGCGGATCGATCTGGCGGTGCATCCGTTCTCGTCCGGTTCCGGCACGGATGTGCGCATCACCACCCGCGTCGCTGTAGAGGAACCGTTCAACTGCCTCTATTCCACGATCCACGAAGTCGGGCATGCCGCCTATGAACAGGGCGTGGGCGACGCGCATCTGCTGACCCCCATCGGGCGCGGGGTGTCCATGGGCGTGCATGAAAGCCAGAGCCGTATCTATGAAAACCAGCTGGGGCGTTCGCGCGCCTTTACCGGCTGGTTGCATGGCGCGATGGTGCAGGAATTCGGCGCGCTGTCGGTCGCTGATGCCGAGAGCTTCTATGCCGCCGTCAACCGCGTGAATACCGGCTATATCCGGACCGAGGCGGATGAGATCCAGTATAACCTGCACATCATGCTGCGCTTCGATCTGGAGCG
>PWWF01000003.1 GCA_003561595.1 Paracoccaceae bacterium
CCGGACATGACGGGGGCGGAGGGCGGCGCGCGGTCGGGCACCATGAAAGTATCGACCTGCCGCGCGGCACTGTCGAGCGTGTTCAGGATCGCCGCGCCCAAGAGCCCGTTTCCGACCGACCAGAACAGGCTGGCCGTCAGCACCAGCGCGCCCAGAAGCGCGATCCGCGCGGGCAGGAACCGCGCCAGCCGGTTGGCAGAGGAAATCACGATCAGCCGCGCCAGCCGCCCCAGCGCGATGACCGGCACGATGATGCCAAGGGCAACCGCCGCGATGATGACGGGACGCGCGGTCTCGACCGGCTCGATCCCGGCAGCGCTGTTGACGGCGTTCTGCCATTCGGTCGCGCGGGTCAGGCCAAAGCCCATGATGACCAGCGCCACCCCGAACGCCCCCCAGACCAGCCAGACCGGGCGCGACACAGGCAGGCCCAGCCAACGCCAGACCCCGACAATGGCCGTGGATATCGCATAGACGGCCAGAAAGGCACTGCCTGCCAGCGCGCCCTGCAGCGCCCCCGTGCGCGGGATCAGCGAGGGCGTCAGCGCAGAGGTAAAGGCCAGCGCCGCCGCGATCAGCGCAAGCGGGGCCAGCGGCGCCAGAAAGGGGCGATGGTCAAAGGCGGGTTGCATCCTGTCGCGGTAGACCAGAAATCGCCATTGAATCAACCGCGTTTCACATATGTGGCCGGGGCTGCCCCCGATCCGCCTGCCCCCGATCCGCCTGCCCCCGATCCGCCTGCCCCTGTGCCCATCGCATGCGCGTGCCCTGGTTCCGGCAGGCTCAGCCTGTCACATCGACGACAACGCGGCCCTGCACCTGGCCCTTCAGGATATCGGCCCCCAGTTGCGGCAGATCGGCCAGTGTCGCCGGGCGGATCATCGCGTCGAGCTTGTCCATCGGCAGATCACGCGCGATCCGGCCCCAGGCCCGCTGGCGGTTCTCGAAAGGTTGCATGACCGAATCGATCCCCAGCAGATTGACGCCCCGCAGCAGAAAGGGCACCACCGTCGCGGGCAGCGACGCGCCGCCCGCCAGCCCCACCGCCGCGACCGAGGCGCCATATTTCATCTGCCCCAGCACACGCGCCAGCATCGCGCCGCCCACGGCATCGATACAGCCGGCCCATGTCTCGGATTCCAGCGGGCGCTTGACGGTCTCGGCCAGGTCAGCGCGCGGCACGATCTGGGTCGCGCCCAGGGATTTCAGGTAATCCTCGGTCTCGGGGCGGCCCGTAACGGCGGCCACCTCATGGCCCAGCGCGGCCAGCAGCGCCACAGCGACCGAGCCGACACCCCCCGCAGCGCCCGTCACCAGCACCGGCCCCGCGCCGGGGCGCAGCCCGTGATCTTCCAGCGCCATGATGGCCAGCATCGCGGTAAAGCCCGCTGTGCCCACGGCCATGGCCTGACGGGTGCTCAGCCCCTCGGGCAGCGGCACCAGCCAGTCGCCCTTGACGCGCGCTTTCTCGGCATAGCCGCCCCAATGCGCCTCGCCCACGCGCCAGCCGGTCAAAACCACCTTGTCGCCAGGGCTGTAGCGCGGGTTGTCGCTTGCCGCGACCGTGCCTGCAAAATCGATGCCCGGCACATGCGGATAATTCCGCACCAACCCGCCACCGGGGCCGATGCACAACCCGTCCTTGTAATTCACGGTCGAGTATTCGACCGCCACGGTCACATCGCCCTCGGGCAGTTGATCCTCGGTGATCTGCGTGACAGCGGCATGGGTCTTGCCGTCATCATCCTTGTTAACCAGCAGCGCGTTGAAGCTCATTCTATCCTCCTGTTCCGGGCCCATAGGGGGGTGATCTACAGGGTTACAGATCGCCCCGCGCCGTTGCAATCACGCAATGACCAGTCGGACCAGACCCGTCAGCACAACAGCCTGCAGCGCGATCAGCCCCAGCGCCGCCACCCCCAGCAGCGGAGGCGACAGGGCCGCCATCCGCGACAGGGCCGCCACTTGCACTGGCAGCGCGCAGAACAGCACCGCATAGAGATACACGCCCGACAGGTTCACAAACCCCGCCGCTTGCAGCAAGGTCGGCCAGAGCACCCGCAGCGCCTGCCCCGGATCGCCGCCGAACGCGCCAAAGGCCAGCGCAGAGACAGGGTAGATCACGACATGCAGCCCGATAAAGCCGCCGATCCGCAGCGCCATATCCAGCCCCAGCGCCGCGCCCGGACGCAGCCCCCGGCGCTGCATCTGCGCGCGCATCACCACCCCGATCGCTGTCACGATCACCACAACCGGCAGCCCGTTGCTGAGGATCTGGCGCAGGAGCGCCCCGCCCGCGCCGGGGCTGTGGCGCAGATGCGCCCAGAGCGCGGGCTCGCGTGTGATATAGACCGCCAGCACCGGCACTAACCCCGCCAGCGCCAGCAAGACCACATTGCGCGCCAACAGCCCCACCGGCAGTGTCGCCGCGAAATGCCGGTCCAGCCAGCCGTCAAGTGGTGCTCTGCCGTCGCTCATGCGCCCCCTTACCTGCCAGACAAAGCCCCCGGCCCCGCCGCGTCAAGCCCGCCGCGCGCGAAATCTACACGCGCCCTCTTGACCTTCCCATGGTGGGAAGCCTTATCTGCATCCGCGACACTGCAGTTGCAAAGGCTTAGACATGAACGCCCCGATGACCCAGCCCCGGACCCACAGCCTGCCCATCACCGGCATGACCTGCGCCTCCTGCGTGGGCCGGGTCGAGCGCAGGTTGCAAAGCGTCGAGGGAGTGATGTCCGCGCATGTCAACCTTGCCGCCGAACGCGCCGATATTCAGGCGGCAGAACATGTCACCCGCGACGCGCTTGTCGATGCCATCGCGGGGGCAGGCTACGGTGTGCCCGCATCCGAGATCGAGCTGAGTATCGAGGGGATGCATTGCGCATCCTGTGTTGGCCGGGTCGAACGCGCACTGGCGGGCGTGCCCGGCGTAATGCAGGCGCAGGTGAACCTCGCGACTGAGCGCGCGCGCGTCACGGGCCAGGCTGATCCCGCTGCCCTGATCGCAGCAGTCGAGACCACGGGCTTTACCGCGCAGGAACGCCGGGCGGCCAGCACCGACACCCTGTCCGAACGCCGCGAGGCCGAGGCCGGTGCGCTGCAACGCGATGTCATCGTCGCGGCGGCCCTGACCCTGCCGGTATTCGTGCTGGAAATGGGGTCGCACATGATCCCGGCGCTGCACCATCTGATCATGCACAGCATCGGAATGCAGGCCAACTGGCTGATCCAGTTCGCCCTGACCACGCTGGTTCTGGCCCTGCCGGGGCGGCGGTTCTACCTGCAGGGCTTTCCGGCGCTGGCGCGCGGTGCGCCGGACATGAACAGCCTTGTCGCCGTGGGCACCTCGGCGGCGTGGCTCTATTCCATCGTGGCGACCTTTGCGCCCGGCCTGCTGCCCGAAGGCACTGTCAATGTCTATTACGAGGCCGCCGCCGTCATCGTCACGCTGATCCTCGTGGGCCGCTGGCTGGAGGCGCGCGCCAAGGGCCGCACCTCGCAGGCGATTCAGCGGCTGATCGGGTTGCAGCCCCGCCACGCCCGCGTTCTGCGCGCGGGCGCGCTGGTCGATCTGCCGGTGGCGGATGTGGTGCAAGGCGATGTGCTGGCCCTGCGCCCGGGCGAGCGTGTGCCGGTTGACGGCACCGTGACCGAAGGCGACAGCTATATCGACGAATCCATGATCACCGGAGAGCCGGTGCCCGTGGCCAAGGGGCCGGGCGCGCAGGTCACGGGCGGCACGATCAACCAGACCGGCGCGCTGCGCTTTCGCGCCACGGCGGTGGGTGGTGACACGATGCTGGCGCAGATCATCCGCATGGTCGAGGCCGCGCAGGGCGCCAAGCTGCCCATTCAGGCGCTGGTGGACCGGGTGACGCTGTGGTTCGTGCCTGCGGTGATCGCTGTGGCGCTCGTCAGCTTCACCATCTGGCTGGCCTTTGGCCCGGCCCCTGCGCTGACCTTTGCGCTGGTCAATGCCGTGGCGGTCCTGATCATCGCCTGCCCCTGCGCGATGGGGCTGGCCACACCGACCTCGATCATGGTGGGCACGGGGCGCGGGGCCGAAATGGGTGTGCTGTTTCGCAAGGGCGAGGCGCTGCAACGCCTGCGCGACGCGCAGGTGGTGGCCTTCGACAAGACCGGCACCCTGACCGAGGGGCGACCGCGCCTGACCGATCTGGACCTGTGCGACGGGTTCGCGCGCGACGCTGTGCTCGCGCAGATCGCGGCGGTCGAGGCGCAATCCGAACACCCCATCGCCCGCGCGATTGTCGCCGCCGCCGAGGGGCTGGACCTGCCCCCCGCCACGGGTTTCGCGGGGCAGACCGGATATGGCGTTGCCGCCGATGTGGCGGGCACGCGGGTCGAGATCGGTGCAGACCGCTACATGGCGCAGCTGGGCCATGATGTGAGCGTCTTTGCCGAAACAGCCACGCGGCTGGCGGAGGAAGGGAAATCCCCCCTTTATGCCGCCATCGGCGGCAGGCTGGCCGCGATCATCGCCGTGGCCGACCCGGTCAAGGACAGCGCCCCCGATGCCATCCGTGCACTACAGGCGCAGGGTCTGCGGGTCGCGATGGTCACGGGCGACAATGCCCGCACGGCCCATGCCATCGCGCGCAAGCTGGGGATTGACGATGTGGTGGCCGAGGTGCTGCCCGATGGCAAGGTCGACGCCCTGCGCAGCCTGCGCGCGCAGGGCACGCTGGCCTTCGTGGGCGACGGGATCAATGACGCGCCCGCGCTGGCCGAGGCCGATGTGGGCATCGCCATCGGCACCGGCACCGATATCGCGATAGAGGCGGCGGATGTCGTGTTGATCTCGGGCACATTGTCCGGGGTGCCGAATGCGATTGCGCTGTCAAAAGCGACGCTGCGGAATATCCGGCAGAACCTGTTCTGGGCCTTTGCCTATAATACAGCGCTGATCCCGGTCGCGGCGGGGGTGCTGTATCCCGCCTTCGGCCTGCTGCTCTCGCCGATCTTTGCGGCAGGCGCGATGGCGCTGTCATCGGTCTTTGTTCTGGGCAATGCGCTGCGCCTGCGCGGCTGGCGACCACCCATGGCAGCAGAAAGGAGTGCGGCATGAATATCGGAGAGGCAGCGAAAGCCTCGGGCGTGTCGGCCAAGATGATCCGCTATTATGAAGAGACCGGGCTGATCCCGCCTGCCGCGCGGACCAGTGCGGGCTATCGGCAATATTCGGATCAGGATGTGCATATGCTGCGCTTCATCCGCCGTGCCCGCGATCTGGGCTTCGCGGTCGAGGGGATTCGCGAGTTGCTGGGCCTGTGGCGCGATCAGTCGCGCCACAGCGCCGATGTGAAGCGGCTGGCGATGACGCACGTCACCGATCTGCGCCGCAAGATCGCGGAGCTGGAGGATATGGCCGCGACGCTGGAAACCCTCGCGCGGGCCTGCCACGGCAATGACCGCCCCGATTGCCCGATCCTGTCCGAGTTGGAGGCGCCCGCAGACATGCAGACAGACTGAGCGCCCATGGCGCCTTGCCCCGCAGGGGCAGCCCCCGCGAATGGCCATGGGAGGGTGGGCGGGGCCGTGAGCGGGCGCTTTTGCGGTCGCGCACAAGGCTCGGCAAGCGGTGCAATGTCGCGGCGTTGCGCAATCCGTCAGCGGAAACAGCGCCCGCTCGGGGGCCCCTCCCACCCGCCCATGCCCCGCTCGCGGGCGCTGCAATGCGCGAGATGCGCATTGGCGGGATGCGTTTCCTCAGACCAGCAGCAACAGGATCAGCCCGCAAAGCGCAGCATAGCCCAGCACCGGGGCCAATGTGCGCCGCAGCACGGCCCCCTCCTGCCCTGACAGCCCCACAGTCGCCGTGCCCGCGATGATGTTATGCGGCGCGATCGCATTGCCGATCGCGGCCCCCACCCCCTGCGCCGCCGCCATCATCACCAGCGGCAGGTCCAGCGCGCGGGCTGTTGCGGCCTGAAACTCGGTGAACAGGATGTTGGACGCCGTGGCCGATCCGCTGACGAATGTGCCCAATGCCCCCACCGCAGGCGCAAGCAGCGGCCAGAGCGAACCGGCCGCCGCTGCGCCCGCTGCCGCCTGCTCGATCAGCCCCCCCTGCACCATCAGCCGCGCCAGCATCAGCATGACCAGCAGCGCCAGCGCCACGGGTGCAAGCCGGCGTATCGCGGCCGCAACCGCAGGGCCCAGCACGGCCACGCGCCCTGTCAGCAGGCTGGAGGCCACGAGCCCCAGCACCAGCAATGTGCCGGGGTGATACAGCGGCGCGATCCCGCCCGAGAATGCGCCCCAGTCCCAGCCCCACCACAGGCCAGACAGCCATGCCTGCACAGACGCGATCAACCGTGTCAGCAGCACCAGACACAGGATCAACAGATAGGGCATCAGATCGGCCAGGTGCCAGCCACCCCCCGCCCCCTTGCGCCGGACCATCAGCGCGAACAGCGCGCCACCGATCAGCGCGCCGCCAAGGCTGGGCAGTTCCGGCCCCGCCAGCCAGGCCAGCGCCAGCGCGGGCAGCGCAAAACACCCCGCCGCCAACAGCGCCAGCCCGACCTGCCTGCGCGACAGTGGCCCCTCGCTGGCCAGCCGCATCACCGCCAGGGCCAGGAGCGGCAGCGGCACCAGGTGCAGCGCCATGGTCCAGCCTGCCAGCGCACGCGCGCTCAGGTCCAGCAACGCGACCTGCGCCAGCGCCGGTGTCCCGACCGCCCCGAAGGACACGCCGCCTGCATGGCCCAGAAGCGCCAGCGCCACGGCCCGCACTGGCGCAAAGCCCAGGCCCACCAGCAAGGGCGCGGCCAGCGCGACCGGGGTGCCGAAACCTGCCGCCCCTTCCATGAACAGCCCGAAGAACCACGCAATCAGCAGGGCCTGCACGGCACGGTCATCGCTGATCCGGGCCAGCGCCGCGCGCAACCGGTCCAGCGCGCCCACGCGTGATTGCAACTCATAAATCGCCAGCGCGGGCAGGATGATCCACAGGATCGTCGCGGTGCTGCTGGCCGCTTCCAGCGCGACGCCCGCCAGCAAGCGCCCCTCCAGCCCCATGCCGCCCCAGACCACCGCAAGTGCGACCGCCAGCCCCGCCGCCCCGGCCAGAGCCGCGCGCCAGTGCAGCACCGCCATGGCGAGCAGCACGACCAGAAGCGGCAGGCTTGCAAGCGCGGCCTGCATCCTAGTCGGGCGGGCGGACAGGGTGCAGCGGCGTGCCGTCCTGCCCGAAACGGGTGATATTGGCGATTGTCGTCCCGGCAATCGCGCGCAGCGCCTCACGCGTGAAGAACCCCTGATGGCCGGTGATCAGCACATTGGGAAAGGTCAGCAGCCGGGCAAAGACATCATCGGGGATATAGCTTTGCGACAGATCCTCGAAGAACAGATCGCCCTCTTCCTCATAGACATCCAGCCCCAGCGCCCCGATCTGCCCCGATTTCAGCCCGCGAATGACCGCGCGCGTATCGACCACCGCCCCGCGCGAGGTATTGACCAGCATCACCCCGGGCTTCATCCGCGCGATGGCGTCGTCATCGATCAGATGATGCGTCTCGGGCGTCAGCGGGCATTGCAGGGTGATGATATCGGCGCGGCCCAGCAATTCGCCCCGGTCCACATAGCGCAGGCCAAGCGCCTCCAGGTCCGGGTCGGGGGCCGGGTCGCTGGCCAGAACCTCGCAGCCGAACCCCAGCAATATCCGCGCAAGGACCGCGCCGATCAGCCCGGTGCCGACAATGCCCGCGACCTTGCCATGCATGTCAAAGCCCATCAGCCCGTCCAGCGCGAAATTCCCCTCGCGCACGCGGTTATAGGCGCGGTGGGTCTTGCGGTTCAGCGCAAGGATCAGCGCGACCGTGTGTTCGGCGACCGCATGGGGCGAATAGGCGGGCACGCGGGCAACAGCGATCCCGGCAGCCGCTGCCGCGCGCAGATCGACATGGTTGAACCCGGCCGAGCGCAGCGCGATCAGGCGCACGCCCATCTGCTCCAGCACCGCGATCACGCCTGCGCCCAGATCGTCATTGACGAAGGCGCAGATCACATCTGCCCCCTGCGCCAGACGCGCCGTATCGGCGTTCAGCCGTGCCTCGTGAAACTGCAGATCCAGCGTGGCGCCCTGCGCGGCCTCGCGCAGGAACACCATGTCATGCGGCTTGGCGCTGAAAATATCGACACGCATCGCAACCCTCTGTCTCAAATCCCTGTCCGCAGGATAGGACCAGAGGCACAGGCCAGCAAGTCAGGGCTGATCCGGCGCATCCGGGCTGCTGAAACTGCGGGCAATGGCGCGAAAGGCGGCGATTGTCTCATGGTCGTTATCGTCGAATTCCGGGTCCGTGCTGGTTTTCACGATCACCACCTCGCGCGTGGGATCGACATAGACATATTGCCCCCAGACGCCGATCGCCGTGAAATCGCCCTGCGGGTCCTCGGGGATCCACCATTTGTAGCCATAGCCAAAGGTCCAGTCGCTGGCCGGGTTCTCGCCCGGTTGCAGATGCGCGGCCTCTGGCGTGACCGAGGCCGCGACCCAGTCTGCGGGCACGATCTGGCGCCCCTCGCGCGCGCCGCCCTCCAGATACAGCCGCCCGAAGCGGGCATAATCGCGCAGCGTGGCGTTCAGGCAGCACAGCGCAATCTCGCGGCCCGTGCGATCCGTGCTCCATGTCGCATCCGCTTCGGCCCCCATGGGTGCCCAGAGGCGCGTGGCCAGATAGTCTGCGACGCGCTCGCCTGTCGCGGCCTCCAGCACAAGGCCCAGCGCCATCGTGTCGGAACTGGCATAGGCATTGAACTCGCCCGGCCCGCGATCGGATTGCAGCGCGGCGATGCTGTCCTCGATCGGCGTGCCAAAGGCCATGGCGCGGAAGAACAGCATGTTGATATCCGAGCGCGGGTTGTCATAATCCTCATCAAAGGCAACGCCCGAGGACATGGTCAGCGCATCCGCGATGGGCACATCCGCATAGCCCGACTCTGCCAGCGCGGGCACATAATCGCCAATCGGGTCGCTCAGCGATGCGATATGGCCTTCCTCCACTGCAATACCGATCAACGCCGAAAGCACCGATTTCGCGACTGACCACGAGGTGAAAAGCGCGCTGTCATCCGCGCCCAGGCGATATTCCTCATGCGTGATCGCGCCGCGATGGACGACCAGAAGCCCGGTTGCCTCGGTCCGGTCCAGAAAGGCCGCCAGATCATGCGTATTGCCGCCGAAATCATAACTGTCGGGCAGGGGCTGCGGGGCGTGATCGAAAGCCCAGACATCCGCGCCGCGCGGGACCGCGCGCGCCGGGAATATCGCATCCATATTGCGGAAATTCTCGGCGCGGGTGGCGTCGGAAAACAGGGTGATGCCAGCCCAGTAGGGGCTTTGACGCAGCCAGAGGAACCCGGCAAGCCCCAGGATGATCAGCCCGGCCATGGCCCAGCCGAGGAAGCGGAACAGACGTTTCATGATACAAATCTCCGGTCGGGTCAGTTGGTCTGGGCGGGACGCAGGATGCGCGCGTTCCACCAGAAGATGACGGGGGTGATCAGCGCGGTCGGCCCCAGCCAGATCACCAGTTGCGGCAGGAAGGTCACATTGACGGCAAGGGTCGCGGTGACGGTCGCGATGCTGCCCGCCATCATCCGCGTCAGATGACGCGCGATGCGCGGCTTGCCGGTGATGGGCCCCTTCGCCCAGTCGCGCCAGTCCGACAGCGCGAGCGTCAGCCCGATGGCGCCAAAGACCATGAGCGTGATCGGTTGCGCCCCGCCGCCTTGCAGCCCTGTCGCGCCAAGACCCAGCATCACCACCCCGGTCAGCGCCATCACGCCCCCGGCCAGATGATCGCCCATGCGCGGGCGGCCATCGCGCAACACCCCCGCGCGCCAGCCGGTCAACACCAGGTAAAAGCTGAAAATGGCGATCACCAGAAGGAACAGGTTGGGCCAGACATAGACAAGCGGAAAGGTCGTCAGCGTGACCACCAGCATGGCGATCACATAGCCCTGCCCGGCCCGGCGATGCGCAAGGCCCCCCTTGGTCGTGCCCAGCGCCAGCCCGGCCGTGGCAAGGGCCGTGAACCCTGCCAGAATATGCAATGTCAGGATTGCGTCGATCATGGTCCCGTCTCCGTATTGTGTCGGCCCGGACGGGATGGGGCACGGGGCGCTGATCGCGCAACACAGGCTGCGCAAAGGCATGGAGAAATGCGTGAATGACATGCTAATCTGCGCTCACGATGCGTGAACGAATTATGGGATGGGGCAGACGGCTGGCAGGTCCGTTGGCCGTGGCGCTGGTGCTGGGGCTGATCGGGCCGTTCGGCACCTATGCCCTGCTGCCGCTGGGGCCGCGGCTGGGCTACTGGCTGGCTGTGGTCGCGTTGAACTGGGTTCTGTGCGATATCGCCGTGCGCGCGGTCGAGCGCGCCATGCCCGACGGGGTCGCGCTGCGCCGTCTGGCCGTGCCCTTGGCGGGGGCGCTTGCGGCCTCGGTCCCGGCGACGGGGGTGGTGACGCTGGCAAACGGCCTGTCGGGGATCGGCTGGCCCGAGGCGGTGCTGACGCTTTACGCGCAAGTGCTGCTGCTTCTGGCCGCGATCACCCTGCCCGTCTATACGCTGGTCGATCTGCAGGAAACACTGCGCGATGCAGCACCGCCAGAGCCCGAGACCCGGAACGGGCTCGCCCTGTTTCAGGCGCGTCTGCCGCGCCCGCTGGACGGGCAATTGCTGTGTCTGGAAATGCAGGACCATTATCTGAATGTGCATACCAGCGCGGGCAGCGAGTTGATCCTGTGCCGGATGGAGGATGCCGCGCGCGAACTGGGCCCGCTGGGCCAGCGCGTGCACCGGTCCTGGTGGGTGGCCGATGCCGCCCGCGACC
>PWWF01000385.1 GCA_003561595.1 Paracoccaceae bacterium
CCATACGCGGTTCCCACTGTATGACATCGGGCGAGAGAGTCGCGACCTCGTCCTTACCGATATAGGGCGGGTTCGACACGATCATGTCGAAGCGCCCCTGCACCGCGCCGAACCAGTCCGAACGCCGGAATGTCGCGCGCACCCCCAGCCCCAGTGCCTGCGCATTGCCGCGCGCCACGGCCAGCGCAGGGTCGGACAGATCGACGCCCATGCCCTGCGCCTGCGCCCGTTCGGCCAGCAATGTCAGCAGGATCGCGCCGCTGCCAGTGCCCAGATCCAGCACATGCGCAAAGGGCCGTTCCAGTGCGGCGGCGATCAGCGTCTCGGTCTCTGGCCGTGGGTCCAGCACATCGGGGGTGACGCGGAAAGTCCGCCCCCAGAACAGCCGCGTGCCAGTGATCTGCGCGACAGGCTGATGGGCCTCGCGCGCGGTGATCGCGGCATCGAAGCTGCGCGCCTGCGCATCGCTGATCGGACCCGGCAGCGCCAGCAGCAGCCGGTCCTCGGCCACGCCCAGCGCGTGGGCCATCAGCCGCCGCGCATCGCGCGCGGCCCCGTCGATCCCCGCCGCGCGCAGCCGCGCCACGCCCGTCTGCAACGCATCCTGCGCGCGCATCACCCCTCCATCGCGGCAAGTTTCGCCGCCTGGTCGGCGGTGGTCAGCGCGTCGATCACCTCATCCAGATCGCCCTGCATCACCTGATCCAGCCGGTAGAGCGTCAGGTTGATGCGGTGGTCCGTCATGCGGCCCTGCGGGAAATTATAGGTGCGGATACGCTCGGACCGGTCGCCCGATCCGACCTGCGCGCGCCGGTCCTCGGCGCGGGCCGCCTCGGCGCGCTGGCGTTCCATGTCATAGAGCTTCGCGCGCAGGACCTGCATCGCGATGGCCCGGTTCTGGTGCTGCGATTTCTCGGAACTGGTGACCACGATGCCTGTGGGCAGATGCGTGATCCGCACGGCCGAGTCGGTCGTGTTCACATGCTGCCCCCCCGCGCCAGAGGCGCGCATCGTATCGACCCGGATATCCTGCGCGGGGATGTCGATATCGACCTCGGCCGCTTCGGGCAGCACGGCGACAGTGGCGGCAGATGTATGGATGCGCCCGCCCGATTCGGTCACCGGCACGCGCTGGACGCGGTGCACACCGGATTCGTATTTCAGCCGCGCGAAAACCCCCTCACCATTGATGCGCAGCACGGCCTCGCGCAGCCCGCCCAATTCCGTCTCGGACAGGCTGACAATCTGGACCTGCCAGCCCCGCGCCTCGGCATAGCGCTGATACATGCGCATCAGATCAGCGGCGAACAGGCTCGCCTCTTCCCCCCCAGTGCCGGGGCGCAGCTCGATCAGGGCGGGGCGGGCATCGGCGGCGTCCTTGGGCAACAGGGCAAGGCGCAGGGCGTGTTCCAGCGCGGGCAGCTCATGTTCCAGCCGCGCCAGTTCTTCCTCGGCCAGCGCGCGCATCTCGGGATCGGCCAGCATGGCGCGCGCCTCATCGGCCTGGGTGATCGCCTCTTGCCAGGCGGTTATCTGGGCGACGACGGGCTTCAGTTCGGAATATTCGCGGGTCAGATCGGCAATATCCGCCGGGGCCGCGCCTTCCATCAGGCGGGCCTCGACATAGGCCATGCGGCGGGTGATCTGGTCAAGCGTGTGGGATGCAAACATGCGCCACCTGATGGCCAAATACCCGCCCACGGTCAAGCCTGCGCTGGACGGGGCATGGCGCAGCGCGTAAGACAGACCAAGGGCATCAGCCATCAGACATTGGAACAGGAGAGCATGGGCGATCTCGCCGCATATCTGGATACGGCGTTCTGGGTTACGACGGGCGCGATTCTGCTGCTTCTGGTCATTTCGGGGCTGTTTTCGGGGTCCGAGACCGCGCTGACCGCGTCCAGCCGGGGCAAGCTGAAGGCGCAGGCCGACAAGGGCGATCCCCGTGCCGCGCGCGCGCTGCACCTGACCGAGGACAGCGAGCGCATGATCGGCGCGATCCTGCTGGGCAACAATCTGGTGAATATCCTAGCGGCGTCCTTGGCGACGGCGCTGTTCACGCGGCTGTTCGGCGATGGCGGCGTGGCGCTGGCAACGCTGGTGATGACCCTTCTGGTGCTGATCTTTGCCGAGGTGCTGCCCAAGACCTATGCCATTTCCAACCCCGAGACCGCCGCGACCCGCGTGTCGCGTCTGCTGGGCGTGGTGGTGGCGGTGTTCTCGCCGGTGGTCAATGTCGTGCGCTTTATCGTGCGGCGGGTGCTGGCGCTGTTCGGCGTGGATATCGACCCCACGCGCAATATCATGTCCGTGCATGAGGAAATCGCGGGCACGCTGGCACTGGGCCATTCCAGCGGGTCGGTCGAGAAGGAACATCGCGACCGGTTACTGGGCGCGCTCGATCTGTCGGAACGCACGGTCGAGGAGATCATGCGCCACCGCAGCCAGGTTGAGACCGTGAATGCCGCGGACCCGGTGACCGAGATTATCGCCAAAAGCATCAACTCGCCCCATTCGCGCCTGCCCATGTATCGCGAGGACCCCGAGAATATCGTCGGTGTGCTGTATGCGCGCGATCTGGTGCGCGAAATGCACCGGCTGGTGACGGATGCGGGCGGCGATTATGCGGCGATCCGCGATCTGGATCTGGATGCGCTGGCCCGCACGCCCTATTTCGTACCCGACACCACGCCACTGGACGAACAGATGCAGGAATTCCTGCGCCTGCGGCGGCATTTCGCGCTGGTGGTGGATGAATATGGCGCGTTGCAGGGGCTGATCACGCTGGAGGATATTCTGGAAGAGATCGTGGG
>PWWF01000169.1 GCA_003561595.1 Paracoccaceae bacterium
CACGGCCTATCTGGACCAGACGGCCGGATATGATGCCGTCCTGCTGCCCACCGCGCCCAACATGCCCCCCGATGCCGACCGGCTGATGCGCGATCATGCCTATTATACCACCGAAAACCTGCTGACTCTGCGCAATACACGGATCGCCAACATGCTGGGGCTGTGCGCGCTGACCGTGCCGACCACGATCCCGTCGGTCGGGATCAGCCTGATGGCACCCCCCATGGCAGAGGCCCGCCTGCTGCGCCTGTCCGCCGCCGCCGAGGCTGCGCTGCGCTAGGCACCAGCTACCAGTTGCGGTTGCTAACCCCCTGGCCCCGAAATGTGGTGTGTCGTGGGATGGTTCCTGCGAAAATGCCACAATTTCGCGGGGTTATTGACCACTCTTCACCCAAATCTGGACGCGGCAGATTTGTCACGCTATCCTGACCAAAAGCGGGGCGAAAAGACCCTGCCAAGTTGAGGCACCCATGGATTTCCCAGAGCGGTTTTCGAACCTGCCGGAATACGCGTTTCCGCGCCTGCGTGCGCTGCTGGACGGGCATGCGCCCGGCGCCGCGCCCGTTGCCATGTCCATCGGAGAGCCGCAGCACGCCATGCCCCCCTTTCTGGCCGAGGTGCTGAACAAGCATCTGGACCGCTTTGCCGTCTATCCTGCCAATGAAGGGATCGCGCCGCTTCTGCAGGCGATACAGGGCTGGATCGCGCGGCGCTATGGTTGCACGCTGGCGCCCGAGAACCTGATGGTTCTGAACGGCACGCGCGAGGGGCTGTTCAACGCAGCCCTTGCGCTCTGCCCCGAAGAAAAGCGCGGCCAGCGCCCCGTCGTGCTGATGCCCAACCCCTTTTATCAGGTCTATGCGGTTGCTGCCCTTGCCGCCGGGGCCGAGCCCGTTTTCGTGCCCGCCACAGTCGAGACCGGGCATCTGCCCGATTTCGCATCCCTGCCGCGCGACGTGCTGGACCGGGTGGCGATTGCCTATCTGTGCTCGCCCGCCAATCCGCAGGGGGCGGTAGCGCATGACGGCTATCTGCGCGATCTGTTCGCACTGGCGGAGAAGCACGATTTCCGTGTCTTTGCCGATGAGTGTTATTCCGAGATCTATCGCCACACGCCGCCCCCCGGCGCGTTGCAGGTGGCCGATGCCATGGGTGCGGACCCAGAGCGTGTGGTCGTGTTCAATTCGCTGTCCAAACGCTCGAACATGCCGGGGCTGCGGTCGGGCTTTGTTGCGGGCGGGGTGGCATCGATGCGGCGCATCCGGCAATTGCGGGCCTATTCCGGCGCGCCCCTGCCGGAACCGTTGCAGCATGTCGCCGCTGCGGCCTGGGCTGATGAGGAGCATGTCAGCGCCAGCCGCGCGCGCTATCAGCAGAAATACGCGCTGGCCGACCGGATACTGGGCGGCGTGCCAGGCTACAAGGGCCCCGAGGCCGGGTTCTTCCTGTGGCTGCCCGTCGCGGACGGCGAGGCTGCGGCCCTGAAACTGTGGCAAGAGACCGGCATCCGTGCCCTGCCCGGCGCCTATCTGTCGCGCGAGGTCGCGGGCGAAAACCCCGGTGCGGGCTTTATCCGGGTGGCCATGGTCACCCCCATAGACGAGATCGAAGACGCGCTGCGCCGCCTGCGCCTGTGTCTGTTTCCGTGAAAGAGGACATCCCGATGGCATCCTACAACACGCATCAGCGCGAGCCCCTTCTGGACCGGCAGGTACAGGCCGCCCTGCAAAAACGCGGGCGCGAGGCGCTGGGGCTGGGGCTGATCGTGCTGGCGGGAATGGTCGCGATGATGCTGTGGACCTATACGCCCAGCGATCCGGGGCTGTTCGCCTCCAGCGATCAGGGGGTGCAGAACGCGCTGGGCCGGACCGGGGCCACGATTGCGGCGCCGCTGATGGTGATTATCGGCGTGGCGTCCTGGGGGTTGGTGCTGTTCGCGGCGGGCTGGGGGTTGCGGCTGGTAACCGGGCGCGGCCATGGGCAGGCCATGGCGCGTGGGGTGTTCCTGCCCATCGCGCTGGCGGTCACGGCGCTCTGGGCCGCGACTTTGGTGCCCAGTGCGGGCTGGGACACGCTGCACGGCATGGGCGGTGTGTTCGGCGACACGGTTCTGGGCGCGCTGGTCAACGCGTTGCCGATGTCGCCTGCGGCAGGTGTGACGCTGATGGGGTTTGCACTGTCGGTGATCTGCCTTGCGACCTGGGCTTTTGTCATGGGTGTGGACTGGGCCGAGACGCGGCAATTCCTGCGGTTTCTGGGCGCTGGCATGGCGCTGGTTGTTTCTGGCACGGGTGCTGTGGCGCGCGGTGGTCTGTCGGGCATGGGGTCGGCGGCGCTGAGCGGGCTGTCCGGGGGTATCCGCGGGGCGCAGGCCGCGCGGGCGGCTGCCGCGCAGCATATGCAGGACCGGCGCGCCCGCGCGCAAGTGGCTGGACCGGCGCGGGCCGGGCATGGCTATGCGCCCCCGCCTGCCGCGCAGGGCTATGCCCCGGCGCCTGAGACGCAAGGCTACGCACCCGCGCCCGCACCCGCGCCCGCACCCGCGCCCGCGCCCGCGCGCAAGGCCCCGCCGGTCATCCGCGCCTCGGGCTATGACATGCGGCAGGATACGGGCTATGCGCAGCCCGCGCGCGCCCCGCGCGCCGAGCCACGGCTGACCCATGCGCCCGGCCCCGCGCGTGCCGCGCCCATGCCGGAGCCGGAGCCAGAGCCCGCCCCCGGTCTGCTGGCGCGGCTGAAGGTGTTGAGCAGCCGTCCTGCCCCGCCCCCCGAGCCCGAACCGGAGCCTGATCTGCATCCTGAACTGATCGAG
>PWWF01000046.1 GCA_003561595.1 Paracoccaceae bacterium
CGCAATCTGGCGCAGACCTTCCCAGACCTGCGCTGGCGCGAGATGACCGAATGGATGGGCCATCGCCCCGTGACCGCCGACTCGCTGCCGCTGATCGGCCCCGCGCCGGGGATGAGCGGGGTCTGGCTGGGGCTGGGGCATCAGCATATCGGGCTGACGGGGGGCGCGCGGACCGGGCAGGTGCTGGCGCAGATGATCTCTGGCCAGCAGGTGAACCTGCCGCTGGAGCCCTTCGCGCCCGACCGGTTTCAGCGCCGCTGAATGCAGACCGCCCGCAGGCCGTGTGGGCCTGCGGGCGGCAGATTCGTATCGTGTGACAGCTTAGCCGATGATCGCGTTCAACCGGGCCGAGGGGCGCATGACCGCCGCCGTCTTGACCGGGTCAGTGTGGTAATATCCGCCCAGATCGACCTCCTTGCCGCGCTCAGCGCGCAGCTCGGCGGTGATGGTCGACTCACCCTCGGTCAGGGCCTTTGCAACCGGGGCGAAATGCGTCGCAAGCTCCGCATCCTCGGTCTGATCGGCCAGGGCCTGCGCCCAGTAGCGTGCAAACCAGTAATGGCTGTCGCGGTTATCGGCCTCGCCGGGTTTGCGGCGGGGCGAGTTGTCATTGTCCAGATAACCCTGTGTCGCAACATCGACTGCGTCGCCCAGAACCTTCGCCTTGGGGTTGCCCTTGACCTCTGCCAGAAAGCGAAAGCTCTCACCCAGCGCGCAGAACTCGCCCAGGCTGTCCCAACGCAGATGGTTGGTCGCCACCAGCGCCTGCACATGCTTGGGGGCAGACCCGCCCGCACCGGTTTCGAACAGCCCGCCACCCTGCATCAGCTTGACGATGGACAGCATCTTGGCCGAGGTCGCCAGTTCCAGAATGGGGAACAGGTCCGTCAGATAGTCACGCAGCACATTGCCGGTAATGGCAATGGTGTTCTCGCCCTTGGTGATCGTCTCCAGGCTGGCGCGGGTCGCATCGCGCGGCGACATGATCTCGAACCGGTCGGCAACGCCCTTTGCCTCCAGGATCGGTTTTACAAAGGCAATCAACTCCGCGTCATGGGCGCGGTTTTCATCCAGCCAGAAGATCGCGCGATACCCGGTCGCGGCCTGCCGGTCGATGGCAAGGTTCACCCAATCCTCGATCGGCGCCTTGCGGGCCGAGGCAGAGCGCCAGATGTCACCGGCTTCGACCTTGTGCTCATGCAGCACGGTCCCATCGTCCAGCACCATCTGGACAGTGCCATCCGCCGGGATTTCGAATGTGGTGGGGTGGCTGCCATATTCCTCGGCCTTCTGTGCCATCAGCCCGATATTCTGCACGGTCCCGGCAGTCGCAGGGTCCAGCGCGCCGTTTTCCTTGAAAAAACGGATCGCCTCATCATAGACGGGCGCGTAAGAGCTGTCGGGGATGACACAATTGGTGTCATGTTCCTTGCCATCAGGGCCCCAGCCCTTGCCACCACCCCGGATCAGCGCGGGCATGGACGCGTCGATAATGACATCCGAGGGCACGTGCAGATTGGTGATCCCGCGATCGGAATCGACCATATACATCGGCGGGCGGGCGTCGCGCACGCGCTCGATCTCGGCCAGGATGTCGGCCTCGCCCTTCACCCGCTCCAGCAGGTCGCCCAGCCCCGAGTTGGGGCTGACACCCAGCGCGTCCAACCGGTCGCCGAATTTCTCGAACACGGGCTTCAGCCAGGCGCGCACGGCATGGCCAAAGATGATCGGGTCGGACACCTTCATCATCGTGGCCTTCATGTGCAGCGAAAACAGCGTGCCCTCGGCCTTGGTTTTCTCGATCTCGTCCTCCAGAAACGCAGACAGCGCCTTGGCCGACATGAAAGTCGCATCGACCACAGTGCCCGCAGGATAGGACACGCCGGATTTCAGAACGGTTTCGGACCCCTCAGCCGCTTTCAGCACGATATTGGCGCTGGCAGCCTTGTCCAACGTGGCCGAGACCTCGTTCGAGAAGAAATCGCCAGCCTGCATGTTCGACACGCGGGTCTTGCTGTCCGCAACCCATTTGCCCATGCGGTGCGGGTTGGACTGTGCGAATTTCTTTACGGCGGCAGCGGCGCGGCGGTCGGAATTGCCCTCGCGCAGGACCGGGTTCACAGCAGAGCCCTTGATCGCATCGTAACGCGCACGCGCGTCCTTTTCCGCGTCGGTCTGCGGCTTTTCAGGGTAATCCGGCAGCGCATAGCCCTGCCCCTGCAATTCGCGGATGGCGGCAACAAGCTGCGGCACCGAGGCCGAGATATTCGGCAGCTTGACCACATTCGCTTCCGGTGTCTTCACCAACTCGCCAAGCACTGCCAGATCATCGCTGATGCGCTGGTCCTCGCGCAGATGTTCGGGAAAGGCCGCGATGATCCGCCCGGCAAGCGAGATGTCGCGCGTGCCGATCGTGATACCCGCCGCCGCAGCAAAGGAACGGATGATCGGCAATAACGAGGCCGAGGCCAGCTCGGGCGCTTCGTCAACCTTGGTATAGATGATATCGGGACTGGTGTTGTCGATCATGGGGGGCACCTCTCTTGGATCGCGCGCACCATAGGCGAAATCAACGCGCAGGTAAACAGTGCACAATGGTATACAATTATTTTTGCTGCAGTGCGAAACCAGGCATCACCGCGCTGTGTCGCCCAGCCCCCGCCCCTGCCCTTCGCAGGGGCAGCGCCCGCGAGGCGTGCAAGGGCGGGTGGGTGGGCACGCCGAGCGGGCGCTTACCCCGCCCGACGCCAGGACCGCCCTACAGGCTGGCGTCAAGCGCCCCCAGAATAGCATCCCCCATCCCCG
>PWWF01000330.1 GCA_003561595.1 Paracoccaceae bacterium
CCTCACCCCTTCGGCTTGTCATCATAATCGTCGCGCAGAATGCGGCGGGAGTCGCCCTCGGGGTCGTCATACATGCCCTTTTTCAGCGTCCACCAGAAGGCCAGCAGACCCAGCAGCCCCAGACCCAGCGACACGGGGATCAGGATGCCCAGTATCTCCATTCTCGCCTCCCTCTCTCTATTTCAGGCGCAGCGCGTTCAGCGACACGGTGACCGATGACAGCGACATCACGGCGGCGGCAAACAGCGGTGTGCACAGCCCCAGCAGCGCGACCGGCACGAAGATCGCATTATAGAGGCCCGATTGCCAGAAATTCTCTCGGATACGGCGGTTCGACTGGCCTGCGATGCGCAACGCATCCTCGATGGGTGCCAGATCGCGGCCCAGAAGCACGATGTCCGACGCTGCGCGCGCCGCATCGAGCGCCGAGGCAGGCGAGATCGACACATCCGCCGCCGACAGCGCCACCGTGTCGTTCAGCCCGTCGCCCACCATCAACACGCGCGCGCCCTGTGCCTGCAACGCGGTGATGTGTTCGGCCTTGTCCTGCGGCAGCGTGCCCGCGCGCCAGTCATCAATGCCAAGCCGCTGCGCCATGCTGGCGACCGCAGGCGTCACATCGCCCGAGATCAGCCACACGGCCTTGCCCTGCGCGCGCAGGGCCGCGACCAGTTCGCCCGCGCCGGGGCGGAGCGAGTCGGTGAAGGTGAAGCTGTGTGTCGCATCGCCAAGGCTGAGATAGGCGCCGGTGGTCGCGACATGGGTGGCGCCGACCCAGCCCGCGCGGCCCAGCCGCACGCTCGCGCCCTGCCATTCGCCCTCGACCCCGTAGCCCGGTGCCTCGCGCAGATTGTCCAACTCTGCCGGGGTCAGCCCGCGTGCTTGGAGTGCTGTCACCAGCGCACGGGCCAGCGGGTGGGAGGATGCCTCGGCCAGCGCGAAGGCCACGCGCAGGGCGTCGTCGGAATGCTGGTCCAGATTGTCGGGAACCGGCGTGCCCATGGTCAGCGTGCCGGTCTTGTCGAAAACGACGGTATCGACCTCTGCCAGCCGCTCCAGCGCGGTGCCGTCCTTGATCAGCAGGCCCTTGCGAAACAACCGGCCAGAGGCAGCGGTCACGACCGCAGGCACGGCCAGACCCAGCGCGCAGGGGCAGGTGATGATCAGCGTGGCAATGGCAATATTCATCGACAGCCGCAGATCGCCGCCCGACAGATACAGCCAGACCACAAAGGCCCCCAGCGACAGTAGCGGGATGGTCGGCGCATAGGCGCGTGCCGCGCGGTCAGCGAGGGTGGTGTAACGGGTGCGCGCGGCTTCGGCATTGGCGACCAGATCGGCCATGCGGTGCAGCGACGAATCGCGCCCGGCGGCCGTGACACGCAAGGTCAGGGGACCGGTCAGATTGACCTCACCGGCGCTGAGTGCGGCACCCTGGGCCGCGACAGCGGGCAGGGTTTCGCCCGTCAGCAGCGAGCGGTCGATTTCCGAGCGTCCCTCGGTCACCACGCCATCCACTGGCACGCGACCCCCGGGGCGCACGCGCACCAGATCGCCCACGGCCAGATCCTGCACCGAGACGATCTGTTCCTGCCCGTCCAGCAGCCGGGTCGCGCGCGGCACTTCCAGCGCCGCCAGTTCCTGCGCGGCCGAGCGTGCGGCGGCGCGGGCGCGGAAATCCAGATAGCGCCCGGCCAAGAGGAAAAAGGTCAGCATCAACGCGGCTTCGAAATAGGCGTGCTGGCCGGATTGGAGCGTCTCGTAGAGCGAGATCGCGACCGTCAGGATCAGCGCCAGAGAGATCGGCGCATCCATGCCCAGCCGCCCCGCCCGCAGCGCGCGCAGGGCCGAGTGGAAAAAGGGCTGACCGGAATAGGCAACCGTCGGAATGGCGATCAGCGCCGAGATCAGGTGGAACAGATCGCGCGTGGCGTCCGATGCACCCGCCCAGACTGCAACGGACAGCAGCATGACATTCATCATCGCAAAGCCCGCCACGCCCAGCCGCATCAAGAGATCACGGCCCTGACGGTCGGTTTCGGTCATGCTGAGCGTGCCGGGGTCCAGCTCATGCGCGTCATAGCCGAGCCTGTCCAGCCGCGCGATCACATCCTGCGCGGTGATGCCTGCCTCAGCCGCGACCGAGACGCGCTTCATCGTCAGGTTCACGCGGGCCGAATGAATGCCTTGTGTCGCTTCCAGACCGCGCTCGATCGTGCCGAGACAGCCCGCGCAATGCGCGCCGGGCACGGACAGCACAATCCGCGCGTCCGCCGGTGCGACCTGCGCCCGCGCGACACTGGCATCGCCCGCAGCACAGGCCGGGCAGGCCGAGGCGCGCGGGTGGTCGGGAAGGGTGGTGTCACTCACGCGTTGCGCCTCGGCTCAGGCATCATGCGCAAAGGCGATGCGCTTCTGGAAACGGGTGCCATCGGGGGCCGTTGCCCGCAGGCGCAGGTTCCAGTTGCCCCCGTCCAGCGTGACAGGCGCGCTGAAAGTGCCGTTGTGATAGGTGAAATCGGGCGCGACATCATCGCGTTCATGGGTGGCGCGACCCAGCGTGGCGGTCATGTCGGCCACAGCGACGGGATAGCCGTCGTCATCGGTGAAATGCACCTGTATCTCGGTCTCGCTCACCTCGACCGACACAGACCAGCCCAGCGCCTGCTGCGCGGCCAGCCGGTCGTTGAACCCCTGGCTCGCGACGAAACTGTTCTGCACTTCCAGCCCCGGAAAGGTGCTGACGGCGCTATAGGCCATGTACATGTTGACCGAAAACACCACCGCAAAGATGCTGACGAAAATCACGATGACCTTGCGTCCGGTCATGCGAAAGCCGCTATCCTGTTCGTTCATTGCGCCCTCCCGTTGAAGACAGTGTCGGTATGGATACGTTCATTGCCGGCGGTTTCAACCACCCAGAGCCGCGCAGGTGTGGATTGAACCTGCGCCTCTTCCGAGCCCGCCGGGGCAGTCAGATAGACCCGCTGGCTGTGCTGCGTGTCCGCCGGCAGGGTCAGGGTCTGGCCTGCGATCCCCTGCAATTCCAGCTCGAACGGGGCGCCGTCGGACAGTTCGATGCGGAACTCGCGCGGGGACCCGTGCATGTTGCGGATGCTGACATCATAGGCATTGCGGACCGAGCCATCGGACAGCACCACATGCGTGGGGTTGCGGATGGGCGAGACCGACATGTCGATATCGCTGCGCAGGAACAGCGCCGCGATCAGCGCGATGCCGATACCGCCCCATATGACCGTGTAAAGCACCGTGCGCGGGCGGAACACATGTTTCCAGGCCGGAAGCTGCGGCTCGCCCGCGCGCTCACGGGTTTCGTCCGACAGGGCCAGATAGCCGATCAGGTCGCGCGGCTTGCCGATCCGGTCCATCACATCGTTGCAGGCATCGATGCACAGCCCGCAGGTAATGCATTCCATCTGCTGGCCATCGCGAATGTCGATCCCCATGGGGCAGACATTGACGCAGGCCATGCAGTCGATGCAGTCGCCCTGCGTGCCCTCGGGTGCGGTCTGGCCCTTGCGCAGCTTGCCGCGCGGCTCGCCCCGCCAGTCCCGGTAGCTGATGGTCAGCGTGTCCTCATCCATCATCGCGGCCTGAATGCGCGGCCAGGGGCAAGCATAGATGCAGATCTGTTCGCGAAAAAACCCGCCAAAGAAAAAGGTCGTCGCGGTCAGGATGGCAATGGTGATCCAGGCGATGGGATGGGCCTGCAGCGTGACCAGATCGCGCGCCAGCGTGGGCGCATCGGTGAAATAGAACACCCAGGCCCCGCCCGTGGCCAGCCCGATCAGCGCCCAGACCAGCCATTTCAGCCCGTATTTACGGACCTTCTCGGCGTCCCATTTCTTGCGGTGCAGGCGCAGGCGCGCGTTGCGATCCCCTTCGATCCAGCGTTCGACCAGGATGAACAGATCGGTCCAGACTGTCTGCGGGCAGGCATAGCCACACCAGACCCGCCCCAGCGCCGAGGTGAACAGGAACAGCCCGATCCCGGCCATGATCAGCAGCCCGGCCACGAAATAGAATTCATGGGGCCAGATCTCGATCATGAAGAAGAAAAAGCGCCGATTGGCCAGATCCAGCAGCACGGCCTGATCGGGCATTTCCGGCCCCCGGTCCCAGCGGATCCAGGGGGTGATGTAGTAGATCGCCAGCATCATTCCCAGCAGCCACCACTTCATGGTGCGGTAGCTGCCCTCAACGCGGCGCGGAAAGATCGGCTCGCGCGCGGCGTAGAGTTTGGGGGGGGTGTCAGGGCTACTCATTGCCGAACTCCATCATTGAGCCGGGGCAGGGCGCACGCCGGCAGGCCCGAATGGGGCCATGATCGATGTGCTATCTGTCGCTGTTTGCACCGTCCTTGATCTGGGTCAAAACCTGCATCTGGCATGCCGGTTTGCCCATCCCTGACAGGCTATGCGCGCTGCGGCAAAGGCGCGCAGGGGGCGTTCCTCCGGCGCGATCAGGCCCGCGCCGGAGGGATGGGCATGGCCCTACTGGCCACCACCAAGTTGGTGCACATAGGCGGCAACTGCGCGAATTTCGGCATCGCGCAGCCGTTCGGCAAAGCCCGGCATGACACCGAAGCGCGAGTAGTAGACCGACTCCCACAGGGTGTCGTAATCGCCGCCATAAAGCCAGATCGCAGTGTTCAGCGCGGGCGCGCCCTGGAAATAGTCCCCCCCGCCATCATCACCATGGCACGAGGCGCAGTTCCAGTCATAGACCTCGAACCCGGCCTCGGCCAGTTCGGCGTCATACTCCTGCCCGGACATCTGCAACACGTAATGGACGACCTGGTCGATCTCTTCCTCATCCAGCAGGCCATCCTGGCCAAAGGCAGGCATTTGCGACCAGCGGGCATCGGCGTAATCCTCGTTGCGGATGCCGTAGCGGATGGTCTGATGGATATCCTCCATCGTGCCGCCCCAGAGCCATTCGTCATTCAGCAGGTTGGGATAGCCCGCCGCCTGCACCCCGGCGCCGCCCGCCCCATGGCACTGCGAACATTGCGCGGCGAACACGGACGACCCGGCATTGACCGCGAAGCTCTGCAATTCGGGGTCATCGCTGATCACCTCGAGTTCGGTGTCATTCAGCCGCTCGAAAAAGGCGAGGTTGCGCTGCTCGAATTCGGCAATCTCCTCGACGACTTCGCCGCGCGAGGAATAGCCCAGCAGGCCGGGGGTCGCGCCGCGTACCATGGGCCAGGCAGGATAGAGGACCCAGTAGACCACGGCCCAGATGATCGTGGCATAGAAGGTCCACAGCCACCAGCGCGGCATCGGGTTGTCATATTCCTCGATCCCGTCCCAGCTGTGACCGGTCGTCGGCGGTTCCTGTTTCAGCTTTACCTTGGGATCGGGATATTGCCGCTCTGGCGGTCGGACCTTGGCCTCTTCGGGGGTATTGTCGGACATCAATGTCCCTCCTGCTTGCCCGAGTGCGGCGTACCATCGCTGGTCGTCGGCCTGGGCTTGTCGTCATTGCGGAAGATCGAATTCTTGGTTTCGTCCTGAACCTTCTTGGAACCGGGGCGGAACACGAACAGCACCACCCCGACGAACAGAACCACCATCGCCACCAGCGAGACGATGCTCACCATGTAACGCAGCGTATCGTAGGTTTCCATGTGCCCCCCTTCAGCGGCTCGGGTCGGGAACGAAGGTCGAGAAATCGACCATCGTGCCCAGCACCTGCATATAGGCGATGATGGCATCCATCTCGGTCAGTTCCGGCTGGCCGTCGAAATTCCGTGTCTGGGCGCCGGGATAGCGCTCCAGCAGGCCGGAATGATCTGCGTCCGCATCCGCCTGCGCGCGGAAATCGGCGCGGGCGTTTTCCATCATCTCGTCTGTATAGGGCACGCCCACGAGGCGATAGGTGCGCAGCAGATCCTCGATATGCTCGCCATCGATCGTGCGGTTCATCATGAAGGCATAGCTCGGCATGATCGATTCCGGCACAACCGACTGCGGGTCGATCATGTGCTGCACATGCCAGTCATCGCTGTAGCGTCCGCCCACGCGCGCCAGATCCGGCCCGGTCCGCTTGGACCCCCATTGGAACGGGTGGTCATACATCGACTCGGCGGCAAGGCTGTAATGGCCATAGCGTTCCACCTCGTCGCGCATGGGGCGGATCATCTGGCTGTGGCAGTTATAGCAGCCCTCGCGCACATAGAGGCGCTTGCCGGTCAGTTCCAGCGGCGAGTAGGGGCGCACCCCTTCGACCTCTTCGATCGTGTTCTCGAGGTAGAACAGGGGCACGATCTGGACGATCCCGCCGATGGTCACCACCAGAAAGCTGAGGACCAGAAGCAGCGTCGCGTGCTTTTCAAGCTTCTTGTGTTGGTTGAGAAAACCCATGACACACTCCGGTTATTGGGCGGGAACCGCGGCGGCGCTGGCAGCGGGCTTGCGCTCGCCGACATCGGTCACGGTTTTCCAAAGATTGTAGCACATGATGATTGCACCCAGCAGGAACATCCCCCCGCCCAGTGAGCGCACCACATACATCGGGAACTTGGCAGACACGGTGTCGGCGAAGCTGTTGACCAGGAAGCCCTGGGCATCCACCTGACGCCACATCAGCCCTTCCATGATGCCGGTCACCCACATCGAGGCCGCGTAAAGCACGATCCCGATGGTCGCGAGCCAGAAATGCCAGCTGACCAGCCGCAGGCTATACAGCCCCTCGCGCTGCCACAGCTTGGGAACGATGTAATACAGCATGCCGAAGGTGATCATCCCGTTCCAGCCCAGCGCACCGGAATGCACATGACCCACGGTCCAGTCGGTGTAATGCGACAGCGAGTTGACCGCGCGAATGGACATCATCGGCCCCTCGAATGTGGCCATGCCGTAAAAACCCACGGCCACCACCATCATGCGGATGATCGGGTCGGTGCGCAGCTTGTCCCAGGCGCCCGAGAGCGTCATCAGACCGTTGATCATGCCGCCCCAGCTTGGCATCCACAGCATGATCGAGAATGTCATGCCCAGTGTCTGCGCCCAGTCGGGCAAGGCGGTGTAATGCAGATGGTGCGGACCCGCCCAGATATACAGGAAGATCAGCGCCCAGAAGTGGATGATCGACAGCCGGTAGGAATAGACCGGACGCTCGGCCTGTTTGGGAATGAAGTAATACATCATCCCCAGGAAACCCGCAGTCAGGAAGAAGCCCACGGCGTTATGCCCGTACCACCACTGGATCATGGCCGATTGCACGCCCGACCAGACCGGGATCGACAGCGAGCCGAAGATCGAGACGGGGATCTGCACATTGTTGACCACATGCAGCATGGCCACGGTGATGATGAAGGCCATGTAGAACCAGTTGGCCACATAGATATGCGGTTCACGCCGCTTGATCAGCGTGCCCATGAATACCAGCAGGAACGCGACCCAGACGATGGTCAGCCACAGATTGGCCAGCCATTCGGGTTCGGCATACTCCTGCCCCTGGGTCGATCCCAGCACATAACCGGTCGCGGCCATCAGGATGAAAAGCTGATAGCCCCAGAACACGAACCAGGCCAGACTGCCCCCCCAGAGCCGCGCGGCGCTGGTGCGCTGAACGACATAAAAGGCGCTGGCGATCAGCGCATTGCCGCCAAAGGCGAAGATGACCGCCGAGGTGTGCAGCGGGCGCAGGCGCCCGAAATTCAGATAGCCGTCCGCCCAGACGAAATTGAGTTGCGGGAACGTCAGTTGCAGCGCGATGAACACACCCGCTGCAAAGCCCACGACACCCCAGAATGCCGTGGCGATCACGCCATAGCGGATGGGGCCATCCATATATTCGCCTTCATTGGCCACCGGGGCCGGTTCGCCCACACGACGGATGATCCAGATGAAGGTGATCGCGGCCGCAAGCCCGATCAACAGCATATGCACCATATGTGCCGGATCGCGCGCCATGCTTCCGATGACTGCGGCGACAATGACTATCAGCCCCAGGACTGACAGCTTGATTAAATCCCACATCCCTTGCGTCCCTTCGTTCGCTTAATTCGTACCGTCCCGCAGCGAGGGCGGACCGGCTTATCGTGCGTATAGATTGCCAGACGGTCAATACATTGATCCATGTCAATGCGCGCCGCGCAAAGCGTCGCAGGCCGTCGATTGGGGGGGTATGCCCCTGCGCCTGCGCAGGGCCTGAGCCTATGGGCTGCGTGTCGGACGCAGGGTCAGAACCGCAGATGCCTGGTCACGCGTTGCCGAGCCCGAGCGCGGGCCGCGTCGCTGCGACCCATTGTCCCGGAGTTGATGCCGAGGCGTTCAGCCCAGGGTCAGGGCGCGGTCCAGATGGACATAGCCGCCATCGGGGAACAGCCATTGCCCGGTCGTGTGGCTGGCGCGGTCCGACAGCAGGAACAGCACCGTGTCGGCCATCTCGCGCGCCCTGGTCATGCGGCGCCCCAAGGGAATGTTGCGCGTGATGCGCGCTAGCTGATCCTCGGGCGCCTCAAACGTCTGCAACCAGCGCTCATAAAGGGGGGTCATCACCTCGGCGGGGACAACGGCATTGACGCGCACGCCATCGCCCAAGAGCGCGGCCGCCCATTCGCGCGTCAGTGCCAGTTGCGCGCCCTTGGCCGCGACATAGGCCGAGGTATTGCCTTGCCCCGTCAGCGCGGTCTTGCTGGAGATATTGACAATCGCCCCGCGTGCGGCGCGCAGATGGGGCAGGCACAGATGCGTCATTGTATAGTAATGCACAAGGTTCTGCTCGATCGAGGCGCGGAAGGCATCCGGCCCGGCCTCCAGCCCCACGGAGTCGTTCGCCCCTGCATTGTTGACCAATCCATAGAGGCCGCCATGCGCCTCCACCACCTGCGCCACGGCGGCGCGGCACTCGTCATCGCGGGTCAGTTCGGTGCGGATGACCTGCGCACGGGGGCAGGCGGCCCGCAGCGCCTCCATGAACTCGGGCGCAGGGTCCGAGCGCGCCAGAATCATCGGGATCGCCCCTTCTTCCGCCAGCCCCAGGGAAATCGCCGCGCCAATCCCCGATCCGCCGCCTGTGACGATGACCGCCTTGTCCGTCAGACCCAGATCCATGCCTTACTCCGTTCCGTGGCGATAGGCCGCGATACTGTCCGCCTTCATCTCGATGGAAAAGCCCGGGGCAGAGGGCGGCATATAGGCCGCATCGCGGATCTCGCAGGGGTGGACGAAATGCTCGTGCAGATGGTCCACATATTCGATCACGCGCCCGTCGCGCGTGCCCGCGATGCACAGGTAATCGATCATCGACATATGCTGGACATATTCGCACAAGCCCACACCGCCCGCATGGGGGCAGACCTTGAGCCCGTGTTTCGCGGCCATCAGCATCACGGCCAGCACCTCGTTCAACCCGCCCATGCGGCAGGCGTCGATCTGCACGATATCAATGGCCCCGCGCATGATCATCTGCTTGAAGATGATGCGGTTCTGGCACATCTCGCCGGTGGCGACCTGCATGGGGGTGATCGCCTTGCGGATGGCGCGATGCCCCTCGATATCATCGGGGCTGGTGGGTTCCTCTATGAACCACGGATCAGCAAAGGCCAGTTCGCGCAGCCAGTCGATGGCCTGATCCACCTCCCAGACCTGATTGGCGTCGATCATGAGCTGGATGTCAGGGCCGCAAACCTCTCGCGCGATTGACAGGCGGCGCTTGTCGTCGTCCAGATCGCGGCCGACCTTCATCTTGATATGGCGAAACCCGGCATCGACAGCGGCGCGGCACAGGGCGCGCAGCTTGTCATCCGGATAGCCCAGCCAGCCCGCCGATGTGGTGTAGCAGGGATAGCCCTCGCGCATGAGCTTGTCGCGGCGCGCGGCCTTGCCCTCGGCTTGCGCGGTCAGAAACTCCAGCGCCCATTCGGGGGTGATACAGTCGGTCAGGTAGCGAAAATCGATGCAGCGGACCAGTTCTTCGGGCGTCATGTCGGCGACCAGTGCCCAGACCGGCTTGCCCGCAACCCGCGCCCACAGGTCCCATACGGCATTGACCATGGCGCCGGTGGCCAGATGGATCGCGCCCTTGTCCGGTCCGATCCAGCGCAACTGGCTGTCGCCGGTGATATGGCGCCAGAACCGGCCCATATCGGCGGTGATCCAGTCCAGATCGCGCCCGACGATCAGCGGGCGCAGCGCCCCGATGGCGGCGACGCAGATCTCGTTGCCGCGCCCGATGGTGAATGTCAGGCCATGCCCCTCATGCGGGCCATCGGTTTCCAGCACGACATAGGCGGCGGAATAATCGGGATCGGGGTTCATCGCGTCCGAGCCGTCCAGATGGTCCGAGGTCGGAAAGCGGATATCATATACGCGCAGGCCCGTGATGCGCGTGTTCGACTGGCCATGCGCGAGCGGCGCATCCTTTAGTGTGGACTGGCGCATAACGTTCCTGCCTGCATATGCGAAGGTGATGCCGGGGGCAGCCTGCCGCCCCCGGCTGTGATGCTCAGGCGCGATCAGTTGTAGAGAACGGCCTGAATTTCCTCATCATCGATATTATCGGCGTCATACCAGAAAAAGCCGGTATCGATGATCTCGGGCAGCTCTTCACCATTCATCGCGGCCAATGCGGCGCGCACCGTCTCGAACCCGATGCCGACGGGGTTCTGCGTGATCGCACCCGCCATCAGCCCCTCGCGAATGGCATCCTGCTGGGCCGCGCCGCTGTCATAGCCGATGATGACCAGCCCCTCGCGCCCGGCCTCGCGCACACCGTTCAC
>PWWF01000002.1 GCA_003561595.1 Paracoccaceae bacterium
GACGACCGGGATGAGCGGGCGGGCGCGAAATTCGCGACCATGGACCTGATCGGCCTGCCCTGGCGGATTACGGTGGGGCCGCGCGGGCTGGCCAAGGGCGTGGTGGAACTGCCCCGCCGCCGGACGGGCGAGAGCGAAGAGATGTGCGCCGAGGCCGCCGTGGACCAGCTGGCGCAGATCTACGCGGGCCGCTAGGCGCCGCCCTGCGCCGGGCAGCCTGAGCGTAATATCATAACGCAACCCGCTGACGAGCCGCGCATCCGCCCTGCCGGGTGGATGCATGATTCCGTCACGTTCCGGGCGCTTTCATTCGATTTTGAGCACTTAATCAGCCAACGCGGCCCCTTGGTGACGCGCCAATACTGTCGATTTCTCAGGCATTTGCTGAAGAAATTGGCAACGCTACCCGCATTTGTCCTTGAACGCCCCGGCTGCGCGGGCCAGTGTTTGGTAACGTCAGTGTCATTGGGTTAGGCCCCAAGGACGAAAAACAAGACGAACGACAGGGACGAAAGATATATGGCGAGACAAAGCTTCTGGTCGGGGCTGGTCGTGATGGTATTCGCGGCGCTCTGTCTGACCTGGATCATCCCGAACTATGCCGGGGTGAACCCGCTGGCGCAGATGCCGCCTGATCTGGTGCCCAATATCGCCTCGTGGATCATGCTGCTGAGCGCGGGTGTCGTTGTCACCAAATCGATCTTCGAGATGGTCGAGAAGCGCCAGTCGCCTGTGAACACTGAAATCAACTGGCGCGCCTTTGGCTGGGCAGCATGGCCGTTCCTGTATGTCGCGGCGGCGATCTATGTGCTGATGCATGTCAAGCTGACCTATGCCGGCGCGCCGATCATCGCGCTGATGCTGTTCCTGCTGGGAGAGCGGAAATGGTACATCCTGATTGGCTGTTCGGTGGTGCCAGTGGCGCTGCTTTACATCCTGTCGGTGTACATGATGCGCGTCGGGGTGGTCTGAGCCATGGATTTTTCAATTGTCGGCAGCGCCATTGGCGAAACCCTGCAATTCGATGCGCTGTTCGGCATCGCGGGTGGGGTGTTTCTGGGCTATGTCATCGGGGTGATCCCCGGCCTGTCACGGTCGGTCGCGATTGCGATTGCCATTCCGATGACATTTTACATGTCACCCCTGATCGCGATTTCCTTCCTGATCGGGCTGTCCAAGGGCACGGCGGCGGGCAGTGCGGTCTCGGCCATCCTGCTGAACGCACCCGGCGAAGCATCTTCCGCCGCGACCAGCCTGGACGGCTATCCGATGGCCAAGAGCGGCAAGCCGCGCACGGCGTTGCAGGTGGGGCTTCTGGCCTCTGTGATCGGGGATATTCTGGCGACGACGATCCTGATTTTCGTGGCGATCCCCTTTGCACGCGTGGCGCTGTTGTTCGGCCCCTATGAGATGGCCGCGATCCTGGCCTTTGCGCTGGTGTTCATCGCGGGGCTGTCAGGGGGCGATATCTTCAAGGGGTTGGCGGCCGGGGGGCTGGGCGTGCTGCTGGGCACGATCGGGCTGGACAGCCAGACCGGCCTGCCGCGCATGACATTCGGCTATACGCAACTGATGGACGGCATGCCGCTGATCGCGGTCGCCATCGGGACGCTCGCACTGTCAGAGATGTTCGTGCAATCAGAGAAATTGCGATACGAGCGCGAGACGATGGCCGTCAAGCTGGAGAACCACAAGGGCGACCGCATCACCTTTCCCATCCTGCGCAAGATCTTTCCGACCATCTTGCGCGGCACGGGTGTCGGCACCTTTGTCGGTGCCTTGCCGGGGCTTGGGCCATCGGTGGGATCCTGGATGTCCTATGGCATGGCGCAACGGGCTTCTCGCACGCCCGAGAAGTTCGGCAAGGGCGCGCCCGAGGGGATCGCGGCATCGGAATCGGCTGATAACGCCGTGATCCCGGCAGCGCTGATCCCGCTTTTCGGGCTGGGGATTCCGGGCAATGTGTCGGCTGCGCTGCTGATCGGGGCGTTCGCGATCCATGGCATCACCGTGGGCCCGCTATTGCTGCGGGATGAACCCGAATTGCTGTATTCGATCTTTGCGGGCATGATCGTGGCGAGCATCTTCATGCTGATCCTGGGCTGGTTCGGGCTGATGGTCTTTGCCCAGATCACGCGGGTGCCGCCACATGTGGTGATCCCCATCGTGATCTTCTTCTGCCTCGCGGGGATGCTGTTGCAGGGCTATGGCGCATTCGGCCTGATCATCCTGATTGCCTTTGCCTTGCTGGGCTATCTGATGAAAAAGTATGACTACAGTTTCGTTACCTTCCTTGTGGCCTTTATCATCACGCCCATGCTGGAGTTGAATCTGCGGCAGTCGATCATCCTGTCGCGCGGCAATTGGGACGTGCTGCTGGGCCGACCCATCGCGCTGTTCTTCATCGCCTGCACGCTTCTGGCCTTCTTCATTCTGGCCAAGCGCACGATCCAGCGGAAGAAACCCGTCGCCGAGATCGGGGACTGACATGCGGCAAGCCCGCCGCCACTGACGCAAGGAGAGCCAAGTTTCGAAGTTCACGCGCCCACACAGCCCGGCCCATCCTTGGTCGCTGGTTTCGGGGCGTGAAGTGTCGCAGACGTGCAAGGAGCCGGAACCACGGACAAACCCGGCCATCCCGGGGGCGCATCGCCCCTTCACGACTGCGGCGCAATCGTATCGTCCGTTACATGGGAGACTATCATGACTTCACGCAAATATCTTGCCGCCGCCTCGGCCCTCGCGCTGAGCGCTGTCGTTGCAGGTCCGGTTCTGGCCGATGAATGGCCCGA